>JAFSXW010000046.1 GCA_017443885.1 Clostridia bacterium
ACTATTAAAAAAGTTTTGTCAGTAGTATTAAAGAAGTGAAGAGTGAAAAGTGAAAAGTGAAAAGGGGCGGATGAGCAACAGCGTTGCTGTGAAGCACACGATTTGCGTGAGAGAAGCATTGCCAATGGCAATGTGAAGCACAAACTCCGTTTGCATGAAGCGTTGCACTTCGTGCAACATTGCGGACGATTATTATATGAATTGTTATATTGGCAGAGCGAAGCGGGTGGAGAGAATCTATTCAAATTAAAGATTTCTCCATGCGGGCAAAAGCCTTTATTAGAGATTTCTCGACTACGCTCGAAATGACAGGCTAGTGAAAAGTGAAGAGTGAAAAGTGAAGTCAGTGTGTTTTAGTGGGCTACTTTAAAATATATAATGCAGGATAAATTATGATAGGGTTTTTAAATATAAATAAGCCGGCAGATGTGTCGAGTGCTTTTATAACTAATAAAATAAAACATAAAACAAAGCAAAAAGTTGGGCATTTAGGCACGCTTGATCCAATGGCAACAGGCGTGCTTCCAGTTGCTATTGGTAAGGCAACAAGGCTTTTTGATTATTTTTTGGATAAAGATAAAGAATATGTTTTTAGCGTTAAATTTGGCATTTTAACAGACACTCTTGATATTTGTGGTCAAACACTTAAAGAAAACAACATCGTGCCATCAAAAAATCAAATTCTTAATATTTTGCCTGAATTTATAGGCAAGCAAATGCAAATCCCTCCGCAGTATAGTGCTAAAAGTGTTAATGGCGAGCGTGCATATAAGCTAGCAAGAAATGGAGAAACCGTTAATTTGCCACCAAAAGAGATAGAAATATATAGTTTAGAGCTTCTTGATTATAAAGAAAAAGAAGCCGAATTTAAAATGCATTGTTCTAGTGGCACTTATGTTCGAAGCGTTGCAAGAGATTTAGCAAACAAACTTAAAACTATTGCAACAACCATTAAAATTCATCGCACAAAATCTGGATTTTTTAAAATAGAAGATAGTGTGAGTTTAGAGAGTGTGCTGGATAATCCAGATAAATATTTAGTTGATGTTTTAGATGTTTTAAAAACAAACACTAAAATAACTTTAACAGAGCAAGAAAAAACAGATTTGTTATGCGGGAAAGTGGTTAAAGTTAATAAATTAAAAGATGAAAAAAATGTCGTGCTAAAAACTATTGATAATCGGGTTTATGGGCTTGCAAATATTGAAAATGGTATTGTGAAAGTTTCAAGTTTTTTGCTTGAAGATTAAGGAGAAATTTTATGATAGATTTTGGGCCATCTGGCAGATGTGAAATGATGGAAGAAAATGGCTTAGACATAATGAAAGTTCCTGCATTTTTACATGAAAAAGGGCTTATGGCATTTGAATACCCTTTAACTTATGGCATAAATATAAGCAGAGAAAAGGCTAAGCAAATAGGTGATGAGTTTAAAAAATATAATATAAAATTAAGCGTGCATGCACCTTACTACATAAATTTAGCATCTCCCACCGAAGAAGGTGCCGAAAAAAGTTTTGGCTATATAATTTCTTCAATAGTAATAATGAAAGCTATGGGGGCAGACAGGCTTGTGTTTCATCCAGGAAGCCTAACAAAGCAAACAAGGGAAGTGGCATTTTTAAACACTCTTAAAAGGCTAAAAGAACTTGTTTTAAGGCTAAAGGAAGACAATTTGTTAGATGGTATATTCCTTTGCCCAGAAACTATGGGAAAACATGGACAAATTGGCACATACGAAGAAGTTTTAGAAATGTGCAAAATAGATGAACATATTATTCCAACACTTGATTTTGGCCATATAAATGCGTTCACACTTGGTGGAATAAAAACCAGTGCCGATTACGAAAAAATTTTAAACGCTTATATTTTAGGCTTAGGTGAAAGGGGGCATAATATTCATAGCCATTTTTCTAGAATAAAATATGGTGATAAGGGCGAAATTTGTCATCTTAATTTTGATAGCGAAGAAGAATTTGGCCCAGATTATAAAGAGCTCGCAAAAGCGCTTAAAAATTGCAAAACTGAAGGGCGAATTATCAGTGAATCTAGGGGGCATCAAACTATTGATTCGCTTGCAATTAAAGCCGAATATGAGAAAAAATAAAAGAAAATTAGAAAATGTAATAAATTTGTAGAAAAAATACTTTTCAAAAAATAAAAACTGTGTTATACTAACTTTTGTAATAAAAACTATATTATGGAGGATTTTTATGATTTCAGCAGGCGATTTAAGAAAAGGCGTAACATTTGAAATGGAAGGCAAAATATATATTGTTGTAGATTTCTTGCATGTTAAACCGGGGAAAGGTGCCGCTTTCGTTAGAACAAAATTAAAAAATATTGTAACGGGGCAAGTAATTGAACGCACATTTAACCCAGTTGAAAAATTTGAAAAAGCCCATATTGAAAGAAAAGAGATGACATATCTTTATTCTGATGGCGATCTTTACTACTTTATGGATAATGAAACTTATGAGCAAGTTCCACTAAACCATGATCAAGTTGAAGATGCTCTTATGTATATCACTGAAAATATGATGGCAACTGTTCAATTCTATAAAGGCGAAGCATTTAGCGTTGAACCACCAAACTTTGTTGAATTAACCATTGTTGAGTGTGAACCAGGCATTCAAGGTGATACTAGCAAAGCGGGCAACAAACCAGCAAAACTAGAAACTGGCCTAACAATTCAAGTTCCACTATTCGTAAATAACGGCGAAAAAATTAGAGTGGACACAAGAACAGGCTCTTATATGTCAAGAGTTTAATTTATTAAATGGAAGAAAAAACACATGGCTTTTAGCCGTGTGTTTTTTTATGCTAAATTTCGCTAAAACAAGCATAATAAAAAAGTGCTATAAGGAAAATAAAAAAATAAACTTTATTAGGAGTTTATTATGCTACAAGAAATTTTGCCACCAGATTTGTATAACATAATTTCAAAATCGTTTAATCTAGATTTTATTTTTGAAATTAGAATAAGGGTAAATAAGCCAATAGTTATAAATCATTCAGGCGTGCTTAAATATCTAAAAAATAAAGAAGATAATAGTTTAGTGTGTGCCACAAAAAGCGACATAGAAAAGATAATAGCAAGCACAACTCAAAGTTCGCTTTATGCGTTTATGAATGAAATAAAGCAGGGCTTTATAACAGCAAAAGGTGGCATAAGAATAGGCATTAGTGGAGAAGTTGTTTATGCAGAAAACCAACAAGTGCAAACGATCAAAAATATTTCTAGCCTAAACATTAGAATCCCGCACGAGATTAAAAACTGCGCCCACACAGCACTTTGCTATATTTTAAATGGTGGGATAAATAGCACACTAATTTTATCTGCCCCCGGAGCCGGCAAAACCACATTTTTAAAAGATATTTGCGCAAATATTTCTAGTGAAAACAGAATATATCAAACTTTAATTTGTGATGAGCGCTACGAAATTGCAAGTTCACATTTAGGAAATGTTGTAAATAATGTGGGATTATGCACAGATGTTATTAGTGGAGCCACCAAAGAATTTGCTTTCAATTTTGGCATACGCACAATGAAGCCTGATGTGATTATTTGTGATGAAATTATGAATATGCAAGACGCCGAGGCAATAAAGAAAGCAATAAACAGTGGCGTTAGTGTTATAGCCACTGCCCATGCAAGTAGTTTAACTGATGCAAAATCAAGAAAAGAATTAAAATTTTTGATAGATAATAAACTCTTCAAACGAATCATTGTTTTAAGTGCAAGAAATGGCCCGGGAACTTATGAAGGGATTTATAATGAAAATTTAAATTCGATTTATAAAATTGGAGAATAGTTGTGGTTATTGTGTGTGGTGCAGTGGTTGTAATTAGTGGGCTAATTGGATATTACTTTTCAAATAAACTCACAAAAAAATCAAAGTTTTACAAAAATATGCTGGAGTTTTGTGAAAAATTAGAATTAAATGTCGGTTTTTTGCAAGACACAATGCCTGAATTAATTGAAAATTTTAAGCCCCCAAATGCAGATATGCAAAATTTAATGATACAATTAAAAGATTATTTAGCACGAAAAAATAATAATATATCATTGCCAACTTTTTTAAAGGAAAACGAAAAACAAGATTTATTTAATTTTTTTTCTCATCTAGGCAAACATGATGCAAACAGCGAACAAAAAATTGTGATGGCTTTTAAACAAACTATGGCAAATAAAGCGCAAGAAGCAGAAGAATATAAGAATAAAAACGCACCAATTATTTTTAAACTTGCAACATTTATAGGATTGGCACTTGCAATTATTATTTATTAAGGAGCAACTTATGAGTGTAGATATTTTATTTAAAATAGCAGCAATAGGTATTTTAACAGCTGTTATTTCACAGATATTAAACCATAATGGAAAAAGCGAAATTGCAACGCTTGCAACCCTTGCAGGTCTAGTGATAGTTTTAACAATGGTTTTATCTATGGTGAGCAGTTTATTTGAATCAGTTAAAACTATGTTTGGCATCTATTAGGTGAAAATTATGATTTTTAAAATTTTAGGGCTATCTTTAATCACAATTATAAGTTCAACGATAGTAAGGCAAAAAAATGAAGAAATTGGTTCGCTTTTGAGTTTGGCAGGTGGGCTGATGATTTCACTGCTTATAATTAATGAAGCGAAGGATTTAATAAATAATTTTGTAAACTTTGAATACAGCTTAGATATTTATTCTGATTATATTTCACCAGCTCTAAAAATTTTAGGCATAGCATACCTAACTGAGATGGCAAGCGACCTAGCTGAAGATTCTAAAAATAAATATTTAAGCAATAAAATAATTTTAGGTGGTAAAATTTGTTTATTATCTATCAGCATAAAACCAATCATTAAAGTGTTTGAAATGCTTATGGGATTGTTATGATAAAAAACGCAAAAATTAAAATTAAATATAAAAATACCCATAAAAAATTAAAAGGCATTATAAAATTTGCAGTTTTTGTTTTTGCCATTGTTGCTTTGGTTTTTGGTGCTTTATCAAAAGAAAACATTGCTTATGCAGAAGATAATGATAACACTAGTCAACTTGAAGAACTAGAAACTGAAACAAACAAAGAACTTAATGAAATTGATTTTAGCGAATTAGAAGAGCAGTTTAATATTTACAGTGAAGATGGTTATTCAATATTTGAAGGGGCTTCTTTTAAAGAAATAGTTTCTAAAATCATAAATGGTGAATTTGTTGTAAATTTTGGGACTATCTTTACAAATCTTAAAAATTCTTCTATTGGTGCAATTAGGCATATATTTTCAATATTGCTCGTTTGTGTGGTGTTATGTTTGTTATTTTCGGTTTATAAAGAAATGCTTTCGCACAATAAGGCGAATTTTATTAGTGTTGTTAGATTAATATTTTTTGGGATTGTTGCTTGTTTACTATTGTCGTTATCAGTTAGTGTTATAAAAAAATCAATTAACACTATATCAAATCTACAAACTCAAATGAATGTTGTTTTTCCAATTATTCTAACTCTTATGGGCACGGCTGGTGGAGTGGTTTCTGTGAAGAGTTATAGCCCGGCGTTAGCGTTTATGTCGCAAGTGGTGTGTAATATATTTTCTTATTTTCTTTTGCCGTTATTTATTTTTACACTTGTGATTACCGTGGCAGATAGTTTAACCGAATCTAGAACTTTTTCTGGCATTAAAGTTTTTTTAAGTTCGCTTTTTAAATGGACGATTGGTGTGGTGTCAACGCTCTTTTTAAGTGTTCTCACAATACAGGGGGTTGTGAGTGGGGCGTCTGATGGCATAAGCATAAAAGCAACAAAATATGCAATAAAAAATTATGTTCCTTATTTAGGTGGTTATGTTAGTGATGGGTTTGCCTTGGCAAAGGCATCTAGCGTAATTTTAAAAAATGCCATTGGCTTTGCATCAATGCTACTAGTTGTAACAACAACATTATCGCCTGTTTTAAGTATTGCCGTTTTAGTTTTGTGCATAAACTTAGTTGGGGCAATTGCCTCGCCACTTGGTGGGGGCAGTGTGTCGAAATTTCTGCAAAATTTTTCATCTTGTTTTAAAATGCTTATAGCTGTGCTAGTTGGGGTTGCACTTATGTATTTTTATATTTTAAGTTTATCTGTTTTAACAGTAAATTTTATGTAAGAAATGGTTTTTTAAATGGAATATTATTTAAAAATTATAATTGCTATTTTGGTGTTAGATGTGTTGTTTGAAACAATGGCTCCTAGTGGAAAAATTCGCGGATTTGCACGGAGTATGCTTTCTATAATAATTGTGCTTATTATAATAACAACAATTATAAAAACATTAAAAGAATACTTGCTTATTTGAAGAAAAAAACGCAAAATATGCTAAAAAATATTAAAAAAGTGGCAAATTTTATAAAATTTTAAAAATTTTGAATATTTTGGGGGCATTATGGAAGATAATAATAATGAAAACAAAAAACAAAAATTTGGTTTTTCAATTTTTAAGTTTTTTAAAAAAGATAAGAATGAAACTAACGGTCATTCAAAAAAAACTGCACTAATTATTGCTTTTATATTATTTGTGATTGTTCTTGTTATTTTTATCACGAGTTTTAAGCAACAAGGAAATGGAAGTGTGAAAAAGGCCTCAAACGAAAGCGTTGCATCTAGTTACCACACTGAACTAGAAAATCGGCTAGTTAACATTTTAAACTCTGTTTCTGGGATTAGCAATGCAAAAGTTTTTATTTCGCTTTCTAGTTCGCCAGAAATAATTTATGCACAAGATATAACTGAAAATGATAATGGCAGTTCTAATATTAAAACATCTAGCATAGTATTTAGTAAAGCCGGCACACAAACTACACCATGCGAAATTAAAATTAATTATCCTAAAATTTTGGGTGTGCTTATTGTGGCTAAAGGAGTTAGTGATGTTAAAACCAAAATGACACTAACAAATTGTATTGGTGCGGTTTTAAATGTGCCTATATCGTGTGTAGAAATTTTAGAGGGGAAGTAAAATGAAAATTTTGTTTATGAGGGAGGGAAAACAAATGCTTTCAAAGAAGAAAAAAATATTTATAGTTTTAGGAATGGCTGTGCTTTTAGTGATAACTGGATATTTAAATGTAATTTTAAATAAATCCACTGCATCTAATACGGCTGTAAGTGAAACTGCGTCTGCTGATTTTTTTGCAACCTACAGAGAGGATAGAACATACACAAGAAATCTTGAATTAGAATATTTAGATGCCATTATCACAAGCACATCTAGTTCTAGTGATTATATTGCCACAGCAACCAGCAAAAAGTTAGCCTTAGTGGCACAGATGGATAAAGAGTTAATTTTAGAAGGCTTAATTGCAGCTTCTGGATTTAATGACGCTATAGTAACCGTTTCGGGCGACAACCTTAATGTTATGGTTAAAACAGATGGACTCACAAGCCTTGAAGCAGCAAAAATTTTATCTATCATCGCTGATGAAACAAACACACCAGCCACAAACATTAAAATAATTCCAGTTATGTAAAAGTTTAAAAGGCTCTAATATGATTAGGGCTTTTTTTATTTGTGCTTTTCCAGTTTTTTTTAACCAATTCATTATAACTTTATTTAATTAAAACATTTTATTGCAAATTAAAATTTTTAGTGATATAATAAATTAAACTAAAACATTAAGGGAGCATTTTTATGGCAAACAAAAAGAAAGTTTATGAATCAAATGAGTGGAAATTAAGTTATAAAAGAAATGTTGTGTTTTCAATAGTAAATCTCGCAACACAAGAAATTAATGGTATTGCTGGGCTTAGTGTTGAAGGTGTAAACTCTTTTAAGAAAGTGTTTGATAAAAATTATCATAAAGGCGTGCTTATAGAATTTGTTGAAAATTCTGTTTATGTTGATGTTTATGTGAATGTTTTGTTTGGATATTCAGTTAAAGATGTTGCATTTAGAGTTCAAGAAAATGTTAAAAGTAGCATTGAATCAATGACCGATTTTAAAGTTGAAAAAATTAATGTTCATGTGATGGGCGTTGTGTTTAATGCAGGCGATGAAATTGCAATAATGTAGGGTTATTGCACAAAAGAGAAATTATATGGCAAAAAAAGTAAATTACAAACTTCTTATTTATGTTTGTGCCAGTGTGTTTGCAGTGGTAGGTTTTACTTTCGCCATTTTAGGAATTACTAAGGTTATAAGTGCGCTTATTGCCACGCTAGTTTCAATTTTAAGCCTTATATTTGGTGCTGTTGGTTGTTATATTTTATTTTTGCTTCAAAAAAAGGCAATAAAAAAAGAAAAAGAAGAAAAACTAAAAGCAGAACTTATTGCGAAAAACAACAGGCTCAAGCAACTGTATGATATTTTAAAAATTCCATATCAATATGCAGAAGATGGCCATATTAAAGATATTTTTGAACTTTTAAAAATTGTGCCACAATACGATGCTGATGGCAAGCGTTTGCCCCTAGTTTATGAACTTTTAAAAATGATGCCGGAGTTTACTAAAGATGGGCAGGAAAAACCACTTGTTTTTGCAATAAAAAATAGGGTGAAAAAGGTTGCAAAAGGCATAGTTTCTCCGCTTACTCTAACATATAAACCTAAAAAAGAGCAAGAGCAAACTAGCCAAGGAAAAACAGAAGCAAAAGGCAAAGATGAAAAACAAACCGATGCCAAAAAAAGTGTGAAAGATAAGGCAAAGGAAGTTAGTAAAAAACCAGCAAAAAAGGCAGGGGGGTCAGAGCCTAAAGGGCAATTAGGAATTATTCATGGTTCTGCTTCTGCGGTTAAGGCTGGAAGTGTTAAAGGGGCAAAGCCTGAGGAAACAAAAATTGGTGGTTTTGGCTCATATAAAAATGAAGGCGTAAGTGTTGGTAGTGCCTTAAATCAAACTAAAAGCGGGGAAGAAAAAAATAGTGCGATACAACAACCAAGCGAAAGCAAAACGAATAATAGCAAACCGGTAAGTATAAGCACTCAGCAAGCGCCAGTGAATAATAAAGATGGCACATTTGAAGATAAAAATATAGATGAAGTGAACACTTCTTATATGTTTATTAATGAAGAAGAAATGGAGAAATAAATAATGAGTAGATCACAGGCAAGAGATAAGGCTTTTAAACTAATATTTGAATATGTTTTCACTAAGGAAATAGATGATGAACTTATGGACGAGTATTTAAGTGAAACAGATGGCAAAGATGATGCATCTTACATTAAAGATGTTTATTTTGGTGTTAGCAATAAATTTGATTATTTAAAAGATAAAATTGAAAAGCTTTCAATTGGTTTTAGCGCTCATAGAATATTTAAAGTTGATTTTGCTATTTTGCTTTTGGCTAGTTTTGAATTAGAATTTAAAAACGATATTCCATTTAAAGTTGTTATAAATGAAGCGTGCAATCTTGCTAAAATTTATTCAACTGAAAAAAGTGTAAAATTTGTAAATGGCATACTAGCTAAAATGGTAGAGGGGAAATAATGCCATCACTAAAATTATCTGTTACGCAACTTAATAATTACATTAAAAATATTTTTGATAATGAAGAACTTCTATATAATATTGGCGTTTTTGGCGAAGTAACAAACTATAAAATTTCAGGTGGCAATGCCTATTTTGATATTAAAGATGACGGAGCCACGCTTTCGTGCCTAGAATTTGGTGCAAAAACTGATATCAGAAATGGCGACAGTGTGCTAGTTAGTGGCAGGCCAAACTATCATGTTAAATTAGGCAGATTTAGCTTTATTGCCTCAAAAATAGAACCGTATGGTCAAGGTGAACTTTATTTAAAATTTTTGGCATTAAAGAAAAAATTAGAAGACCAAGGAATATTTGACGAACGAAATAAAAAACAAATTCCTAAATACGCAAAAAATATAGGCGTTGTTACTAGTGAAACCGGTGCTGTTATTCATGATATTATTAATGTTACAAGAAGTAAAAATCCTTTTACAAATATTATTTTATACCCAACAAAAGTACAGGGAGAAGGGGCTAGTGAAGAAATAGTTCGTGGCATAAAATATTTTAACACGCAAGAAAATATTGATGTGATAATAGTTGCTCGTGGTGGTGGCTCTATGGAGGATTTATCGCCATACAACACCGAAGAAGTGGCATTAGCCGTGTTTGAAAGTGAAAAACCCATTGTTTCTGGGGTTGGGCATGAAACAGATTTTAGTTTGTGCGATTTTGCGTCCGACTTACGCACTCCAACACCATCGGTTGCGGCTGATGTGTGCGTGTTTGATTATTATTCTGAAATAGAGCAAATTTCTGGCGCTATGGATGCAATTTCTTATAAGATAAACTTAATTCAAACCGATGCAAAAAACAAAGCCATAAATATTTCAAAAGATATTTATAATAGCATGGAAAGAAATCTTAGCTCATTTAAAAATTTATTAAAACTTAGAGCAGATAATATATATAACCAAATAAAAGATAAACAAATAAAAGAACAAAAAAAATTGTTAGCTTTATCTAGTGCGCTAGAAAAAATGAATCCACTTTCAATTTTAAAGTCTGGATACTCAAAAACATATTTTAACGGCGATGTTTTAACAGACACTAAAAAAGTGAAAATTGGCGATAAAATAGACACTTTTTTACCTAGTGGTAAACTAACAAGCGAAATAATTAATATAGGAGAATAAAAATGACATACGAACAGGCAATAGAAGAATTAAATAAAATTGCGAAGCAATTAGAAAATCCAGAAATAAAGATTGATGAAGCGATTAGTTTATTCGAACAAAGTATAAAACTAACTAAATTTTGCATGGATAAATTAAAAGAAACAGAAGGAAAGATTGTTGTTTTAAAGAAAGAGCAAGATAAAATGCTTGAAGTTCCTATTGAATAATTTTTATATAAAAATACATAATATTTGTGTTTTTTCAAAAACTACTTAAAGATGAGTAGTTTTTTTTATTCTAAAATTAAAAATATATGTTTTAAATGTATGCTATTTTTAGCGTTTATTCTAACGCTTATTTTCTGTTTTTCAAATTCTCTTATAATTAGCAGTTGTGCATATGCAGAAGGCGAAAAAGTCGCAGAAACAAACATTTCTCCACTTAAAAATATATTAAATTGGCTTTTTCCAGCAAAAGACGAGCCAGCACAAAACACATGTGAAATTATGTGCTATGTTGGGGGAATGCCACTTGGTTTTGCACTAAAATGCGAAGGCGTTTTGGTTGTTGCAACTAGTGATGTTTTAACCACAAACGGCAGTGAAAGCACATTCTCCACTAGTTCTATTTTGCCGGGAGATGTGTTATATTCTTTAAATGGCAAAGTTATTGAAAGTGCAAGCACAATTGAAGAAATTATTAACAGTAAAGAAAATATAAAAAAACCAGCAAAAGCACAAGTGCTAAGAAAGGGAATGGAACACACTATTATTTTATATCCAAAATTAGATGCCGTTTCGCATAAGTATAAATTAGGTTTATTTGTGCGAGACAATGCCGCAGGAGTTGGCACTCTAACTTATATAAGGCAAGACAATCATAGATTTGGCGCACTTGGCCACCCAGTGTGTGATATAGACACTGGCGCAATTTTACCAATTAAAAATGGAGAAATTTATTCTTGCGATATAGTTGGCGTAAATAAAGGCGAAAAAGGGAAACCGGGCGAATTAAAAGGCTTATTTTTGCATGGAGGGCAAGGGATTGGCGTGCTAGATAACAACACTTCTTTTGGTGTGTTTGGCGAAATTAATAATTTATCTCTAGAGCGTTTTGGGGAGCCAATTAAAATTGCTTCAAGTGGCGAAATTAAAACGGGTAAAGCAACTTTAAGATGCACGGTTTCTGGCACAAAACCCGAAGATTATGAAATAGAAATAATTAAAAAAGCAGGGCTGTTAAATCAAAACAATATGGTGATTAAAATAACAGACCAAAGGCTTTTAAAAGAAACTGGTGGAATAGTTCAGGGTATGAGTGGAAGCCCGATAATTCAAAATGGTAAATTAATTGGGGCGGTAACGCATGTTTTTGTGAGTGATCCAACTAAGGGGTTTGCAACATTTATTGAAAATATGATTGATAGTTAAAAAAAAATGTCATATTTTTGAATATTTTTGAACAAAATTATTCAAAATAGTTGCATTCGTGATTTATTTTGTGCTAATATTTCTGTGTGAAGGGAATATTATGGAATTAAAAGTTGTAATTTTAAGCACAAAAATATCCACTAAAAAGCAAGGCTTTATAATAAAAGCAAGAGGCTTGTGTTATAGGGCTGTTAGCATTGTTTCAAGAGTGGAAGATTTGCTTAGTGTTGTTTTTAAGTTTTCTCCAAATGTTGTGATAATTGATGAAGAAATAATGGGAGAATTTGGCACGGTTAAGCTTGCTCAATTTTTAAAGCAAATGCAAAAACTCGAAATAGTAATAATTAGTTCAAAAACCACACATGCAGATAATAATTTAATTTATGTTAACAGTAAAATCGGTGTGCTTGGTTTAATTAGGCAGTTAAACAAAATTTTTAGTGCTCCATCATTAAACAATAGCAATGCTAATATGAACATAATAAAGCAAATTAACGACGAGCTTTTAGTTTACAATTTTTCGTCTTCACTTTTAGGTTTTAATTATATTATAGATGCAATTGAAGAAACCATTTTAAAGAAATGCCACATAAAGAATATAGAAGATGAAATATATAATAAAATTGCCACAAAATATAGTGTTAGCATAGATAGTGTTGAAAGGAATATAAGGCATGCAATAAAAATAGCAAAAGATGAATGTCATATTTTAAATGCAGATAATTTATTTAAAGAGAATTATGATTTAAGATATGGTGGGAATAAAAGGTTTATTTTAAGAATTGCAAATAAAATTGTAAATAGTAATAGATATTAAGTAAAAACTGTTCATATAAATTAATATGATCAGTTTTTTTAGTGGCATCCATAATGAACTAAAATTGCACCTAAAAAAAAGTGCTATTATTTTTGTGTTTATAATTTTAAGTGTAATCATTGGCATTGTTTTAGGGATATTCACAATTAAAAGCGATATAAGTTTTTCGTCCATGCTTTCTTTTAGTGATAAAAATTTATTTGCATATATAAATGGCACTAGTAATAATATGGCAATATTTTTTAGTAAATTAATTGAGAGTGTGATTAGCTTTTTATTAATATATATTTTTTGCTTATCTGCAATTAGTTCTGTTTTGTGCTTTATTTTTATAGGATATCAAACTTTTCTTTTAGTTTTAACCATTTATTCTATTATAAGCATTTATGGCTTTGCTGGCGTTTTAAATAGTTTGCTTTTAATTTTGCCAATTAATATATTGCTTTTATTGGTTTTTAGTTTAGCTATTAGCGTTGGTATTGCAAGAATAGTGGAAGCTAAAAAATTTCATGAGCCATTAAGCCTAAGTTTTAAATTAAATAAGTTTTATATTAAATATGCCATTTGCTTTTTATGTATGCTGATTTTGTGCATTATATATTCTTTTGTATTGCCACTTCTAGTTAAAAGTTTTTTACTATATTTATATTAAATGCATATTATTTAACCTTTTGCAAAAAATATAAAGCAGAGGTGAAATATGAAAAAAATTTTATTATGTTTAACGCTTTGTTTTTTAATTTGTGGTTCTTTATTAGTGCCAATAAACAGCACAAAATTTGTTTGTTTTGCAGAAGAAAATATAAGCGCAAGCCTTGCAGAAAATGCTAAGTCGGCATATTTAATAGATGCCAATTCTGGCACGGTTATATTTGC
>JAFSXW010000047.1 GCA_017443885.1 Clostridia bacterium
ACGATTTTTTTGTCGGCGAAGATTGCGATGTGCTTATCGTTGCAGGTTGCGGAATTCATAACGATGGAAATGTAAAAAGTGAACATAACGGAATCCACACTTTCCATGTTGGCAAAAATGCAAAAGTTAAATATATTGAAAAACACCTAGGCATTGGAAATGGTGCTGAAAAAATATTAAACCCACAAACCAATGTGATTTTAGAAAAAAATTCAACACTAGAAATGGAAACCGTTCAACTAGGTGGAGTTTCTAGTTCAATAAGAAAAACTTCTGCTACCCTATTTGATAATTCTCATCTAGTTATAAACGAAAAAATTAAAACCACCGAAAAACAAACCGCTATCACAGATTTTGAAGTTAAACTTCTTGGCAAAAAAAGCAGTGCAAAAATTGTTAGCCGAAGTGTTGCTAGCGATAATTCTTACCAAGAATTCAACTCAAACCTTATTGGCGAAAATGAGTGCTTCGGGCATGTTGAATGCGATGGACTTCTTGCTGGCGATGCCAGAATAAAATCTATTCCAAAAATAGATGCAAAAAATGTAAATGCAAATCTTGTTCACGAAGCGCAAATTGGAAAAATTGCAGGCGACCAATTAATTAAACTCACCACACTAGGCTTAACAAAAGCCGAAGCAGAAAAACTTATTATCTCTGCCTATTTAAAATAGTTAATAATCAAAAAAGAACCCAGTAAATTTTGGGTTCTTTTTTATTACATATTTTAACTACCACTCGTTTTTATGATTACTGCTTGTTTTAATATCGTCATAAAACGAAAAATATGATTCTTTAAAAGCATTGCTATTTTTCTTCTTTTTTAACTTACTTTCTGTCTTTTTCTGCGAGCCTTCTTTATTGTTTTCTGCATTTTGCACACTTTTTACATAATTTTTATTAAAATTTTCACTAAGATTACTATTATTTTGCAGTTTTTCATTAGAAACATTTTCATCATTTTCTTTAAAATCTTCTATATCTGCAAGTAAAAAATCCTCATCATATTTTTCTGCTAATTTATATAAATCTGCTTCGTTCATACCTACTTCCTTTTAATAATCACCATTGTTTCAACATGTGCAGTTTGTGGAAACATATCAAATGGGCTCACTTCTTCTATTTCATAATCGTTAGACTGTTCAAATAAAATTTTTAAATCTCTTGCAAGCGTTGCACTGTTGCAAGAAATATAAATAATTTTAGAAGGCGCAACTTTTAAAACGGCATCTAACACTTCTTTAGAACACCCTTTTCTTGGTGGATCTAAAATTATTTCAACGCAAGACTTATCTAGCTTTTCAACTAATTTGGGAAGAGTGATGCTAGCATCTCCACAAATGTTTGTCATATTTTTAATGCCATTAATTTTTGCTAAATTATCTGCATCTTTAACTGCCTCTTTAACAATTTCCAAACCATAAGAATGCTTAGATTTTTTCGAAGTTATGCCTGTCATAACACCGGCACCACTATAAACATCTATCACTATTTTTTCACTGCTAATTGCTTCTGTTGCCCTATTATAAATTTTATCTCTTATTTCATCATTAACTTGCATAAAACTTGCAGGGCTAACGCTTACCTTTAGCCCCATTATATCTGTTTGCGCATTTTCTCCATAAACAAGTTTAAATTCATCACCTAAAATTACATTAGTTGGTTTCTTGTTTATATTTATCCATAATGAGAAATTTTTAAATTCACTTTTAAACCTATTAATCAAATAATCGCTATTTGGTAAGAAATTTTTTGTTAGAACTAATGTTATAATTATTTGATTATTTAGTTTTCTGCAAACAATGTGGCGTAATAATCCGATATTCTTTTCTTCATTATATCCTTGAATATTATTTAATTTTATATAATTTTGCATTATTTTAATGATTTTTTCAATATAATCTCCACAAATTGCACATTTTTCTATCGGAACAACTTTATGGCTATTTTCTCTAAACATACCAATTATTGTTTCACCATTAATATCCACAACGGGAATTGAGCATTTATTTCTGTATTGATAGGCTTGTGATGAAACGCACATATTAATATCTTTTTCAATCTTTCCAATATTTTTTAAATTGTTTTTCACTAAATTGGTTTTAAATTCTAGTTGCTTATTATAATCTAAATGTTGCAAGGCGCAACCGCCACATTTTTTAAAATAAGGACACACAGGGTTCACCCTATCTTCACTTGGTTTTATAATCTCTATCACTTTGCCCACGGCAATTTTACTTTTTGTGTTAATAATTAAAATTTTCACTATTTCGCCAGGAAGAGCAAATGGCACAAAAACAACCTGGCCATTAATTTTTGCAATACCTTCCCCATTAATGCCCAAATCTAAAATTTCAACTTCATATTCTTCGTTTTTCTTTAAACTGTTTTCCATACATTTATTCTAACACATATTTTTGTGTTTTGCATTATATTTTCACATTTTTTTATTTTTGTTCTTGACACATTTTTAATTTAACTCTTATAATTAATCTATGAATAAATATGCAACAACAATTTTAAATGCAGAAAGATGCAATGTTTGCCCAAGAAACTGCAATGTTAATCGAACAACAACTGTTGGATTTTGCGGAGCACCAAATATAGCAGTAGTTTCAAAAATTATGGTTCATAATTATGAAGAACCAATAATATCTAATATTTTTGAAGACAAGCCAACCACTGGCAAAAAGGGCTGTGGAGCAATTTTCTTTTCTGGTTGCAACCTTAAATGCTTATATTGCCAAAACTATGAAATTTCAAATAGTTGCAGTGGCACAAAATTTACGAGCAAAGAGCTTGCAAATGAAATTAAAAAATTAGAAGCACAGAATGTGGCTTGCATAGATTTAGTTACCCCAACTCACTTTGTTAAACAAATAATTGAAGCGTTAAACATTTATAAACCAAAAATTCCAATAGTTTACAACACAAGTGGCTATGAAAAAGTTGAAACCATTAAAGCACTAGAAGGCTATGTTGATATATTTTTATTTGATTTTAAATACACTTCTAAAGTAATTGCAAAAGAATATTCTATGGCTCAAAACTATCCGGAAATCTGCAAAAATGCCCTTCTTGAAGCGAAAAAGTTAATAAAAAATGATGTTTTTGAAGGGAGACTACTTAAAAAAGGAATAATAATTCGGCATTTACTTCTACCAAATAATGCAAAAGAAGGAATTGAAATTTTAGATTTTATCTATTCAAATTTAGGCAAAGATTCTATAGTAAGCCTCATGAATCAATATGTGCCTATGGGAAAAGCACCACACCATCCCGTGCTTAAAAACAAAACAAAAAAACTTGAATATAAGTTACTTGTAAGCCACGCAAAAAAACTTGATATGCCAAATGTTTTTATTCAAGATGAAGAAAGTGCCAGCTCTTACTACACGCCAGATTTTTCCTCATTATATTAAAAAAACAACCCTACTTTCTTAAGGTTGTTTTTTTATTGTTTTAATTTTACTAAACTTAATTTTAAGTTTTAGAATTTATTCAATAGCATTTAAAATTAGCATATTGCTTCCAGAAATATGAGTTTCCTTTCCAGCTGTTTGAATAACTAAATCTCCAGCTTTAACTACGCCTTTTGCAAGTGCCATATCTCTTGCATGAGACAGTAAAACATCAATTGCATTCATTTCGGGTTGTTTTATTGGCACAACGCCGTAATAAGCATTAAGAGTTTGATAAACAAATTCATCTGGCGTGCAACCAAGTATTGGAATTTGAGGTTTAAAGCCACTAATATCCATAGCAGTTACACCCGATTTTGTTACAGCAAGAATTGCCTTTGCATTGCTTGAAAGAGCCAGTGCACATGCACCAAATGCAACACTTTTAGTTAAATTGCCTTTTAGTTTTTCAAATGATGAATAATCTAATGTTGGTTTTTTGCCATTTTCTGCCATTTCGGCTATTTTTGCCATAGTTTCAATCACAAGTGCTGGATGTTCCCCAACACTTGTTTCGCCAGAAAGCATAACTAAATCTGTGCCATCTAAAATTGCATTTGCAACATCACTAATTTCGGCTCTTGTTGGACGAATACTTGTTATCATACTTTCTAGCATTTCAGTTGCTGTTATCACAAGTTTATTATGACTGTTGCATTTAGAAATTATCATTTTTTGATATTCTGGTATTTTTTCAAATGGAACTTCAACGCCTAAATCCCCCCTAGCCACCATTATTCCATCACTTTCGCTTATAATTTCATCAATATTATCAACGCCTTTCTGATTTTCTATTTTAGAAATAATTTTAATTTTAGAATATCCAATATCTTTTAAATATTCTTTAACACTTAAAACATCTTCTTTTGATGAAACAAAAGATATTGCCAAAAATTGCGCTCCAATTTCTTTAGCTAAATATATGTCCTTTTTATCTGTTTCACTTAAATATGGCATATTTAAATTAGTGCCCGGAACATTAATGCTTTTGTTATTAGAAAGTTTGCCTCCTGTGATTACTTTCGTTAGCACATCTGTTTCATTTTTATCTAAAACCCTTAATTCAATTAGCCCATCATTAAGCAAAATTTTGGTTCCCTTGCCTACGATTTGAGGAAAACCATTATAGCTAACCCCCACACGCTCTTCATCACCAATCACTTTATTTGTGGTTAAAATAAACGTGGAGCCTGCTTCAAGCATCACAAAACCATCTTTAAACTCTTTTATTCTTATTTCCGGCCCTTTTGTGTCCACCATTATAGGTAAAGACACGCCAAGTTTTAAGCGAACATTTTTAAGAGCCTCTATCTGCTTTTTATGAGTTTCATGCGTTCCATGGCTCATGTTGAATCGAGCCATATTCATGCCACTTTTTATCATTTTTTCTAGCACACTTTCGGTTGCACATGCTGGCCCAATTGTTGCTATTATTTTAGTTTTTCTCATAATTTCCCTCTTTATTTTATCTACTTTTAGTATATACACAATCTCAACTTTTTGCAAATAAAAACACACAAAAAATATATGACAACATTTTATTAACAATAATTTTTAACACACACAATCTATAAAATTTATTTTATTATTTCTTTTTTTGGTAAAAAATAAAGCAAAATATTAAAACACTTTATAAAAAAAGAATTTGATAATAAGCTCAGCATAAATTAACGCTTTAGCCACACACCAAATTCTTTTTAGTTTATAATTTTAAATTATCACTATTTAGCCGATGTTGCCAAATAATCATCTGGATCCACTAATTTACCATCTTTTTCAACTTCAAAATGTAAATGAACGCCTTCGGCTTGTTCATTGGTTGATGTTCCCATTTTACCAATTTCTTCGCCTTTTTTCACACTGTCGCCTTCATTTACGCACACTTCGCCCAAACTTTTATAAATGGTTTTTAAATTTCCAACATGCTTAATAGTGATAATTTTTCCATCCATCATACTATCTTCCACACTCTCAACCGTGCCATCATACACACTAAACACTTTATCTTCGCTAGTTCCAGCATAATCTATGCCCTGATGTGTTTTCCAAACTCCACTAGTTTTATCTTCAAGCACCATGTCTTCTGCATATTCCTTACTTTCATTACAGTTTTCCACAGGGCAATCGAAAATAATCACGGTTTCACCACTTGTTGGTGCAACGTCTTTCCCATCTTCTTCTGGCTTAGAACTATCTTCTGGCTGATTCTGCGTTGTGCTGGCAACTTTATTATTATCTTTATATAAATCTGCAACAGATAATGTGGTTATCACTGAAAATGCCACAAGCACGCAAAAACTTATAACTAATGCATAACTATTTCGTTTAATAAACTCCTTTGTTTTTTTCCAAAATGAATTTTTACTTCCCATAAATAATCTCCTTTAACTAAAATCTTTCCATAAAAACATAATTTATACACTTTTTAAAAACTTCCATAAATAATTGGCGTTGCCACAATCACACTATTATTATTTATTGAAATTTGAATATTTGAATTTAAACCTTCTAAACCATACGGCACCACAGGGCTATAACAATAAATGTTTTCTGTGTTGTTTATATAAGTTCGTTTGATAACACTTAGCCCTAATTTTTGCGCCAATAATTCAAGATTAAAATTAGATTTTTCAACCTCAAAAAATTCGCCAACAATATCTTCATTTTTATAGTATTTTTTTATGCCATTTATGCTTGTTCCAAGTGCCTCTAAAACAAATCCTAAATCATTTTCATTGCTTGCATTTTTTTCATTTGAAGCCTTCACATAAACACCATTTTTTATATTAAAACTATTTTCACTTTCAAAATTAATATTAAAGCTAAGAGAAAATAAAACCATTATTATTAAACCAAACACAATTATAACAACAAATTTTTTCATAAAAAATCACCTTTACCTTTAGTAAAGATGATTTCCTGATTTTTATATTTTAACTTTTTTGCGTTAAATTTGCGTTTTTTTCTAATTTTAATTCTCTTCTGTGCCTACTAAATTTCACAATAAAACGAACTATCATATAAATAAAGCCAATAGCAAGGAATAAATAATAATCAAATATACGCCAACTTAAAAAGCTCCACGCAACGGCATTAGAATTTCCAAAGAAATAACTAAACATAATTAAGAAGCAGATTTCTTTAAGGCCTGTGCCACCTGGCAGAATCATAATTGTTGAAGCCATATCAACAACTTGATATCTCGCCATTGAAACTAGCCATAGCACAACCCCTGGAATAAACCCTACAACTGAAACTTCTGGGTTGGTTGCAAAAGCCATAGAAGTGAAAAATGACATCGAACTAAATGCAATAAATTCAACTAGCGATAAAAGGACTGTTTTTATCATTACGCCTTTATTTTGAGCTAGATATCTTAGTGAGCCTTGATATTCCATAACCTGGCGCATAAATTTATCGTATCCCTTACGATAATTCTTCACTATTTTTAGTTTATATCCAAAGCGTATCCACCATTTTGCAATGGTTTTACCAAACATCTTACTGCTTCCTAAAAACACAGACCCTAAGCTAACTATTGCTGTTATAATAATTCCAAGCACGCCCAAAATTTTGCACAAAACTATTAATAAATTAGAAAACTGCGAACCCATTGGAATATTTGGAACTAAGAAAATGTAGATTATAATAATTGAAACCACCCTCACAAGTTGGTTAACAATCATTTTAATAATTGGAATACTTGTTGCAACGCCTGGCGTTACCCCACCTCTAATTAGCGTTAAAATTTGTGATGGTTGCCCACCAACAGCCATAGGTGTGATATAATCGTAGTATTTACCCATAATTGTTGCTTCAGCGCAACTTTTAAAATGATATTTCCCAGTGCTATTTTTAACAAACACGCACAGCGTTAAGAAACTGCAAATATACACTAAAATAAAACAACCAAGCGCACCCAATAAATAATATAGTTTACTGCCTTGCTGGCTAATTACTTCTGCTAGTGATGCACCTACAGCCTCTTTTAAAAGGCTTCTTACAACAAACACCATAAAAAGAATGTTGATAATAAAAAATATAGTGTTCCAAATAATGCTCTTTTTCTTCTTTTTTGGCTGTTTACTTTCTTCAATTTCTGCAAGCCTTTCTTTCGCTACATCACTATCAATTAATGTTTCGCCAACTTGCAGTTCATCTAAATTCTGCTCATCAATTATTTGTTCCAAATTCTCTTCTTTTTGTTCTTCTTTTATTTCTTCTTTAGATGAACTTTCAATTGCTTTAATATCGCTATTTATTTCACTATTTTTTTCAACTACATTTTGCAAATTTGTTTCCGTTTTTTCTTCTGCAAAAGAAACAGAATTAGTGTTTTCTTTTTCTAATTCTGTTTCTTTATTTTTTAACTTTTTTTCAGAAACTTTGCTCATATTATAAGTTTACAACATCTTAAATATCGTGTCAACAATTTTATAATTTAAAGATATCTACTTTTCTATATTTTCTTGTTGTGCATTATACTCTTGCTCATCTTTTAATGCTTTTTTATAAGCACCAAGCATGAATGAACAAATACTCAAACAATCGGTTTTCTTTGTGTGAAGTTTAATCATTAGTGCAGGATTTGTGTTATTTTTTTTCTTTAAATCTTGCTTGATTACATTACAAATTCCAAGCATATTTTCTTCCAAAAGCCCACTAAAAACACCAACAACTTTTTTTGGTTTTTGATTCTCTCTAACGCAAAAAAAGTCTATCATATTAGCATTTTTTAGCATATCTCTAAGTTTTTTCAGTTCATAATCTTCATAACTAGAATATGTGTCCACATATCCAAAGCTATTAGCTTTGGTTAAAATATCATCATTTTTAACTTTAACAAAAAATTTTCCCATACTTTTTTCTCCAAATTTATTACAACAATTCTATCATACAATTCTTATTATTTCAATAGTAAAATAAAAAAACACCAATTAAGGTGTTTTTCTTTATTTTAAACTAATGAGTGTGATTTTTTAAATCATCATAAGTTGGCGTTTTTAATTCTTTAAATTTGCCAGCGTCTTTTGCACTATCTAGCAAGCTATATAGATGATTAGAAAAATAGTTTTTAGTTTCATCTGTTTTTAACTTTTCGTAAACAAATTGAAGCAATGTTTGGTCGTTTGATGTTGAGATTAATGTGTTATTCAAATCTTCAATAATTTTGGCATCTGTTTGAGCAGTGCTTACAATTTCGCCTTGACTAAACACATTTGTTAGCACCATCATATGAACACCATAATCAGTGATAGCAAAACTAACTTGCTCACCAATATATTTTCCGCCACCCATATAATCGGCATATAACGCACGGCCACAATCAGCAAATTCGCTCATCAGCCCGCCATCTTCATCTTCATTATCAGTGATTCCATAACCAAGAGTTTCAATAAGTTTATCACTTCCTAGGCCAGCATTATCGCCAGTGTATTTATAAACATATTCTAAGAATAGTTTATTTGAAATATTTGATTTTTCGGTGTCTGTTAAAACATAAGAATCATCATTTAATTCTGCTTTTCTTTCGGCTAAGTAATCAGATAAAGCCTGAGTTCTTTCGTTAGTAAATTTCTCATAGATTTCTTGAAGAGTAATTTTTGCTTCTTCGTCTGTGTAAACAGGGATTTTGTTATTATCTTCATCTAACACATAATCTCCGTTTTCATCAGTTTCGTAAACTAATTCGTTTAGTTCATCTCTCTTTTGAACATAAACAATGTTTCCTTCGTCATCTCTATAAGAAGTTTCAAGCGTGTATTTCCACTCTCCAGACACAAGTTCGCCTGTTGCATTTCTTCTTGCTTCTTCATACTCTGCTCTAAACATAGCATCTTTAGTTTTATCATAGCCTTCATATAGTTTTAATTCGTTAACAGTTTCGTCATCAAATTTAACCAAAATATGTTGAACAGTGAAATAATGATAAGTTCCGTTATAATGATAAAGCACTAAATCTGTGTTTGATGTTGAGAAAACAACTTCTGTGTAGTTATCTTCAAGGCTATATTTTTGTTTGCTAGCATTTAAAAGCTCTTTATATTTTTTCACAATAGCTTCTTGCATGGCAACATCTGCAATTTGTTCATCAAGTGTTGTGCCGTGTGTTTTGCTTTCAAACACGCAAGATTCAATATAGTTTCTATATTTTTCAAGCATTTTACTCTTTTTATGAGAGTTATATAAAGTTTCTAGTCTTGCTTTAACGGCGTTATCGCTATTCACAGTTTTCCCATTTAGCATACTAGAAAGCATTAAATCAGAAGCATATTTTTCATATGCACTGGTTCTATATTGCATAAATTCATCTTCAATGCCATCAAAAACCTTATCTTTAAGTGCTGTTAATTTTTCATTATAATCTATTGCCCCACCATTAACTTCACTTTCAATATCAATTTTTGTTACAAGTTCAAATTCATACGCTTCATATTTAGAATTACTAGATTCTTCTGTTGAAGAAAGCCTATCTGGTGCAGTTTTTCCAGCATTTTCAATAAATGTTTTTTCATAGCCATTAATAATTTCAACAACATCATCTAAAATATCGTCCCAAATTTCAGTTTGGTCGTCTGCTGTTATTTTAATAATTTTTTCAGCTTCAATTTCTTCAATTATGCCAAGATACAATTCGTCATAAATAATTTTCATAACAACATCTTCGTCATAATAAGCAAAGTATTGGCTATATGTGTTATATTTTTCTTCTAAATCGGCATAAGTAACATTTCTATCGTAAACTTTTGCGATAACTGTTTCGTCTGTATATTTTGGAGAAACAGTAACTAAACTACAGCCAACAAGGCATGAAAAACTTAAACATAAGCACAAAATTAAGCAAATAATTTTCTTTTTCAAAGTATAAGCCCCCCTAGGTTATATATAAACTATAAATTAATTATATCACATTTTATGTTAAAAGCAACTTTTTTTAAGGCTTAAATTGGCTTTTTAGCCTATTTTTTATAAGAAAGCGCCGTTGCAGTTTCTAAAAAATTTAAAATCAAACTTAAATTTTCTTTATCGCTTTGTGTTGCATCAATTTTTATCATTGGAGTTTGCCCAAGTTCTAAGGCGCATTTATTTTTAAATTTAAATAATGCCTCCCCTATTCCATTGTTGCTTGTTATATCTTCTGGTTTTTCAAAAATAATTTTAATACCACTAGATGTGCTAACTATTTCTGTCGCTTTTAATTTCATCGCCATACTTTTAGCATAGGCTATATCGATTAGATTTAAAACTTGTGCTGGAATCTTGCCAAATGTATTTTCTAAATCTTGCAGTAGATCTTCTTTATCTTCACTTCCAAGAATTGCAGAAATGTTTTTATATGTTGTCATTCTGTTTTGAGGCTCTTTTATATAACTTTCTGGAATAAAGGCATCAATGCTTATTCGCATTAAGGTATCTTTTTGTTCTTCAACCTTTTGCCCCTGAATTTCTTTAATAGCGTCTGAAAGAAGCCTTGCATACATATCGTAGCCAACTTTTTGCATAAAACCGTGCTGTTCTGCACCTAAAATATTTCCACTGCCCCTTATCTCTAAATCTCGCATAGCAATTTTAAAACCAGAGCCAAATTCAGTAAATTCGCTCATGGCTTCTAATCTTTTATATGCTTCTTCAGTTAAAACTTTGTCAAACTTATATGTGAAATATGCAAAAGCTGTTCTATTTCCTCTTCCAACACGCCCACGCATTTGATAAAGCGAAGAAAGCCCAAACATATCGCTATTGCAAACAATAAGAGTGTTTGCATTTTCTATATCAATACCATTTTCAATAATTGTGGTGCAAATTAAAACATCTGCTTCTTTTTTATAGAATTTATAAATTGTATCTTCTAGTTCTTTTGCTGGCATTTGCCCATGAGCAACTAATATTTTTGCATCAGGAACTAAATCAGACACTTCTTTTGCAAAACTATAAATTTTTTCAACCCTATTAAACAGAATAAAAACCTGACCACCTCTTGCCATTTCTCTTATAACTGCATCTTTAACTAGTGAAGGGCTATATTCACACACGAAAGTTTGCACAGGCAACCTTTCTGCTGGTGGAGTGCTTATAATGCTAATATCCCTAATCCCAGATAAACTCATATGAAGAGTTCGTGGAATTGGTGTTGCCGAAAGTGTTAAAAAATCCACAAGTGGATATTTATTTTTCAGTTTTTCTTTATCTTCAACGCCAAATTTTTGCTCTTCATCAAGCACAACAAGACCTAAATCGCTAAAGTTAACATCACTAGAAAGCATTCTATGGGTTCCACATAAAACATCAATTCTTCCATGGCTAAGGTCATTTAAAATATTTTTTATTTGGGTTGCAGTTTTAAATCTGTTAATAACTTCCACCCTAACGCCAAATGGCTCAAGCCTAGATTTTAGCGTTGAAAAATGTTGCTGACTTAAAATAGTGGTTGGTGCTAAAAATGCCACTTGCTTGTTATCTAAAACAGCCTTAAACATAGCCCTCATTGCAACTTCCGTTTTCCCAAAGCCAACATCTCCGCAAAGAAGCCTGTCCATAACTTTGTGGCTTTCCATATCTTTTTTAATTTCGGCAACGCTTTTAAGTTGATCTTCTGTTTCTATATGATTAAATGAATTTTCAAAATCTAATTGCAAACTATTATCTTTTGAATAGGCAAAGCCTTGTTTCGCTTCCCTTTTAGCATAAAGTTCTGTTAAATCAAAAGCAAGTTTTCTAACAGAAGCCTTAACTTTTTCTTTAACTTTGCTAAACTCAACACCGCCAATTTTACTTAATTTTTTTGGCTCCATCGCGCCACTAAATCGTTCAAGACAGTTAAGATTATCTATTGGCACATATAAAATATCGCCACCAGCATATCTCACCATCACAAAATCTTTAGAGCCAAAATTAGAAGATAAATTTGTTACCCCCTCACACACACCAATTCCATGAAAAGAATGCACAACATAATCGCCTTTTTTTGGCACGCTAAACACATTTTTTCTGGAAGCCACAACCCCACTATTTGCCTTTTTAGGAGCATAAAGGTCGGTTGTGGAAATTATAACTTTCTTTTCTTTTGGAAGCACAAAACCACCAGAAAGTTCTAATGGCAGAATATATTGTCCTTTGTCTAAAATTGAAACACTATTGTTTGTGTCAAAAAACAAATCATTTGCTTCAAGCCTAGCACTTAAACTTTTCGCTTTTGCTTCGCTTCCAGCAAATAAATATATATCAAAATTATTAAATTTCCAATTTGTTAAATCCTGCGTTAGCTCTAAATAATTGTGATAATACCTTCCTATCTGAAGGCTTTTAATTTCTAAAACTAAATCTGGATTAAAAAACCTGTTTGCGTTAGTAATTTTTTGATGAACTATTCCACAAAACTTATTTATTTTATTCAAAATTTCATTAGCACTAAAATAGCCAGAATTTTTGCTAGAAAGCACAACTTTTCTTTTTTGCATATCTTTATATCTAACGCTAATTTCATTAAAGCTGTTTTCTAGTGCATCATAACACATTTTCGCTTCATCTATCACAACAACAGTGTTATCTGGCAAATATTCTAATAAACTTACTGTTTTGTGGCTTATTAAAGGAAAAAGATAGTTGAGTGAAAAAGATTTATCGCCAAGTTCAAGTCTTTCCAAACAATCACTAACACTAGTCTTTAAGCTGTCATCTTCATTAACATTTTTATCTGCCTCATTTTTAATATAATAAAGAGCATCTTTTAAATATTCAATTTCATCTTCTGATAAAAAAAGATTTGTGTTTGGTGCTATCACTATTTTTTTTAGTTCTTCTCCGCTAGATAAATCTTCTGGGTTTAAAGACTTAATTTTATCAACCGTGTCGCCCCAAAATTCTATTCTCTTTGCAGATTTATAGTTTATTGGAAAAACGTCTAGCACATCTCCTCTAGAAGAAAATTCCCCACTACTAGATACTATTTCAACACGCTTATATCCCATGCTCGTTAACTTCTTTTTTAAAAGGTTAACATCTATTTCTTCGCCAGATTTTATCTCGATAATATTTTGTTCAAAATCTTCCTTTTTAGGCAGTGGACAAATAAGTGTGTCGATACTTGCAACAACAACTTTAGCCTTGCTTTTTAATATGGCAAAAAGGGCTTCTATTTGCTGTTTATATGGTTCTATGCTTTGTGCTTTTTTATATAGCAAATTATCACAAAAAACCGGCATTAAAACCACTTCGCTAGAATAAAAATACTCTAATTGCTTAAATATTTTTGTGGCGCTAATATAATCACTGGCAAGATACAAAACTGGCCTATCAAAAGAAGGTAGCATTGCTATTTTTTCAGCAGGCCCCGCCATTAAAACAGATATTTTTTTATTTTCTTTAACACCAAAACAAAGGCGAGAAATCTCGCCCCCTAAATTTTCAAAATCAAAAAACCTTTCAACTTTGTTTGCCATAAGTTTGCTTATTATATCAAAATACCCATTGTTTTTCAATAGCAAAATTAATTTATATTTAAACTAAAATTGCGAATTAACAGCATTCATTAAATTTGAATAATTCATTTCGCCATCAATTAAAGATAAAATGCTATCACTTGCAATATCAACGCCTTCTTGAACAAGCGAATTACTTTTTAGTTTCGATAGCACAAAATCAGCAATATCCATTTCTTGTGGCTTTTCATTTATGCCAACTCTTATTCTTCTAAAATTTTGAGAATTTAAGCAACTAACCACGCTTCTCATGCCATTATGAGTGCCTGCTCCACCCTTCTCTTTAATTCTCACGCTTCCTGCTGGCAAATCTAAATCATCATAAACAATTAGAAGGTCTTCATCTAGTTTTAACTGCTTATATTTGTGAATAAATTCTAAAACAGCTTTCCCACTTTCGTTCATATATGTTCGTGGTTTTGCTAAAATTACTTTTTCTCCATTCACATTTAGTTCTGCACAATCGCTTAAACAATCTTGTTTATTAAACTTTAAAGAGTAATTTTTTGCAATTTTATCAAGCACCATAAAACCCACATTATGATATGTGTTTTCATAATTTTTTCCAATATTTCCAAGACCAATTATAAGTTTCATCTTTTTGTCCTTCTTTAGTTTTCTTTCTTCATAATGCTAAGTGGTGCCACATTCCCATTTTCTGGAATTGCCACCCCTGCACTTATAACAGCTCCCGCTCCAACAGTTGCATTTTTTAACACACGAGCAAACTGCGTATTATCTCCAATTAAAACTGCTTTTGGCAAAATATTTGCGTCTTTATAAATTCTTGCAAACTTTAAAGTGGAATCTTCACCAATGCTAACATTCTGTGAAACACTAGTTTCGCTTATTTTAGCGCCATTATCAATTTTCGTTCCATCACCAATAAAGCTGTGAGAATTTATGCACACGCCTTCACCAATAATGCAATTATCTTGAACAACACTGTCTGTAATGCATGAAGAGCCAACAACAGAGTTGTTTCCAATTACCGAAGAATTAATTTTTGAAAAAGCACCTATTTTAACATTTTGCCCTATCTTTGTTTCTCCACACAAACTAACCATTGGCCCAATAATTGCACCGCTATTTATGCTAACATCACCTTCAATATACACAGATCCAGTATCAACGAACCTAACGCCCTGCTCTAAATGATAATCAATAATTTTTCTTTCTAATGTTTTGCTAATAGAGGCAAGTTCCTTTAAATTTGTTGGATGATTAAACTCTTCCTCAGCAAAAAAGTAGGTTTGTGGGGCAAAAATTTCATCAACTCTTTTTATATAATCGGTCTTAAAAACATAACCCCTACTAAGTTTACACACATTTAGTTCGTGACTTAAAACAAAATTTAAAATATTATTAATATTGCCTTTTGTTAAAAGTGGAGTGTCGCCATATAAAACGAGGGTTAATTCTTTGTCCCTTAAATATGGTTTTATCACATCAAGAGGGTTATCTTCTTCTCTGCACTCGATAGTAACCGGTCTTGTTGGGCACACTCTTGTAACAAATTCAAACATAGGCCTGCCAAGCAAATCCACAGAATAAGAATTTTCCCCTTCTGGCAAATTAAACGCACTATTATTTGTAAGAAGCACAAAACAAGCAACACTTAATTCTTCTTCATTTACTTTTTCTTTTTTAGTTTCAACTTCATAAAAAACAGACATTTTATTATCTCCAATAAATCTAATAAAATATTACTATAATATTAACACAAAAGTCAAATAATAAAACAATATCAAATAAAAAGAAAAAGGTGCAATATTCACCGTCTACTTTTTGTTATTACTTATAACTTATATTAAAAAATCTTAAATTTTTCAAAGTTTTAACTGGTTTTTACATTATTTTTGCAGTTTTTTATAGTAAAATTAAACTTGATATACAAATAAATGCAATATTCTGCAAAATTAACACTTTATAGCAACAATTTTGCCCAAATTTCCGCAAAATTTAAATTTTTATATAAAATTTATTTCCTTTTTTCTGCAAAATAACTAGTAATTAGTTTTTCACACTCTTCTTTTTGCACATCTTTTATAATTTTTAAATTATGATTAAGCCCACACCTTTCCGCTAGTTCACTGCAAGAAATAACATTTTCCTTGTTTGCAGTTGCCCCAAAAACTAAAGTTTCAATTCTTGCATTCATAATTGCTCCAAGGCACATTGCACACGGTTCAAGCGTAACAAAGATTGTTGCACCATTAAGCCTAAAATCTTTAAGCTTTTTGCAGGCTTTATTAATCGCCAATATTTCAGCATGATAGGTTGCCCTTCTTTTTGATTGCCTTAAATTAAACGCCCTCGCTAAAATCTTATTTTCTTTCACAATTATTGCCCCAACTGGAACTTCATCCTTCTTATATGCTTTTTTTGCAAGTTTTAAAGCTTCATTCATATAAAAATTGTAATCCATAAACCTTATTTCCTTTCTTTAGTTAAAATTGATTTTTGTTATTTTGCAAAAATTGAAAACCCTCTTCTATTGCAGAAATAAAAGCATCAGTTTTTTTAAGTATATCACAAAGCGCTTGTTTTGGCAAAGGGTAAGAATAATAATCGCTTGCCATTTCAATTGTAATTGATGGTATTTTCAATTTACAAATGCAATAATCTTTAAAACCACCACAACTAAGCCCATAGCCATCAACCAATTTATATTCTAATTTTTTTGCAAAAATATTTGCTAATTTTTTATGCGCATTAATTTGTTCTTTTTTTAGTTTAAAATCATAATAAATTTCTTCCCCTTTTGTGTGAAGGCTAATAGTAAAAGATGGTTTAAAAATTTCCACAGCTCTAAGTAATACCTGCACTTCTTTTTCACTAGAAGGACATTTCCCAGGATACCCTTGAATTGAAGGCTCGTGTTTATACCTAGGGTCTAAATTAAAATCAGCATCGAAATTATTATTTAAATCCACACCATTAATATTGGCTTTAAAAAGTTTAAAATTTGCATTTTTGCCATTTATATTGCATAAAAACCGCCTTTTTTTATGATTTTTTACACTTTTAAGCCCAATTTTTGCAAGCATAACACCATCGGGATTTACTAATGGCACAATTAAAATATTGGGTAGTTTTTGTGTGTGTTTCCTATCTAAATTAGCTAACTTTTTTGCCACACTTAAAGCAAAAGATGTTGTTATAAATTCGCGAGCATGAATTGATGCATGAATAATAAAAGTGCTTTCACTTTTAAAATTAAAAAATAAACCTAAAATGTGCTTACCATTTTCACTACATCCTAGATTTATTATTTCTATATTTTTATTGCTATTTTTTATGCTAATTATTTTGCACGTTATTCTATCATAAAAATTTTTCATTTCTATTTATGATATGCAATATTATTTAAAATTGTGAAAGCCCTATAAATCTGTTCACTCAAACAAATTCTCATAATCTCGTGTGCATATGTTATCTTCCCAAAACTCAATATTAAATCTGCCCTATTTAAAACTGCTTTATCTAGCCCATTGCTTCCACCAATTATAAAAGAAATTGTGCTATTGCCACTTGCCATAATATTATCTAATTTTTTTGCAAACTCTTCGCTAGAAGGCATAATGCCACCTTTATCCATGGCAATTATAAACCCTTCCGCTTTTTCAAGTTGCAGTTTTCCTTCTTTTTGTTTTTTAGCCTCTATTTCACCTTCATTTTTAACTAACACTTCTGGCAAAAATTCTTCGCTTATTTGAGCCCACCTAGATATTCTTTTATAATACTCATCTGTTATTGGCTTTATATTTTTGTTTTTAACCAATCCTGTTGCTATAATTTTTATCTTAACCACCAAACCCTCCAACCAGTGCTAATATCCACTCAACTGCTAAATAAATTGTGGTGATAGTAAACATTAGTGTCGTCAGTAAACCAATTTTTTCATTTTTCCTCTTATTAAGTATTGGGGGTATTGCCCCATTATCACCTAATTTTTCAACAACTACACCACCTGAGGTATTTGCCTCTTCCTCAATTTCAAAATTGGCATTTTCAAGTTCTTGCTCGTTGCTTTCAACTTTTTCTATTTTAAAGGGTTTTAAATCTTCGTTTGTTAAATAATTTGGAGAATTATTGATGTTGTGATTTATAACAACGAGCCTTTTAATGCTAACAACAACCAAATACACGCTAATTGCAATAATTGCAACAGAAATAATATAACTAAATATAATGCTTAAAGTGGAAGAAGCCCCTGCTACACTTGAACCTGCCGAGCCAGCACTAGCAGGCTGTTGCATTAAATTAACAAAAAATGTTGCCACAAGCACAAAGAAGTTATTGCAAAAATGAATTATAATTGTTATCCACAAATTACCAGTGTAGTAAACAATATATCCAAATATTACGCCCAAAATAAATTGATGCACTGTTTGATCTGGCGAGCCATGCATTATCATAAAAGCAAAAGCACTAAAATAAATTGCAAGATTTTTGCCATATTTTACAAGACCCCTTAAAATGAGCCCCCTAAATAAAAGTTCTTCGCAAATTGCAGGAAGAATAGCCACAAGAATAGTGTAAATAAATAAGTCGCCAATATTTTTAACATTAACACCACTCCCACTAGATTGATATCCAAGTGCCCCTAAAATTTCACTAAAATAATCACTTAATCTTCCAAGACCAAAAAGACATATTAAGCTTATTGCAGCACACAAAACCACAATAGGCACACTAACTTTCTTATTTAATCCACTAGCCTTCACTAAATTTTTGTTTTTAATAGAGCAAACAATCCACACCGCCACCGCAAAAATTGCTTCAACTAAAAAAGCATAAATATAATAAAAAACATCAGTGTAGGCAACGCCCATTCTTATTAAAAATCGTGCCCCCATTAAAACAAGCACCGAAAGCACAACATAAAGCATATATCCGAGGCCTGCATCATTATCATTAAAAGTTGTTTGTTTTATAATTTTGCTCACTTTTAATCTTCCTTTAAATAAAAATTATTTCCAATTTTGTGTTGATAAGTTAGCCTTAAAAACACATTTTTTTCAACCTGAAAACCACTGTTTGTTAGTGCGTTTGCAACCACTCCAAATGCAAGCTCGGGTGTATTATTATGCTCTGATAAATGGCACAAGGCAAAATATCTTGTGCCAGAGCCAGCCAAACTAACCACTGCTTCTGCACATTGTTTATTAGATAAATGCCCACTATTTCCCCTTATTCTTGCCTTTAAAACTGGAGGATAAAGTGGATTATCTATAAGCATTTTCTCATCGTGATTACTTTCAATAAACACTAATTTTGAGCCCATTAAGTGAGCCATGTTTTCACCAGACACAAATCCCAAATCTGTGGCATAACTAAATTTTGCTTTTTTGCACTCAAAAGTGTAGCCCTGGCAATTTTTGCTATCATGACTAACAGCAAACGGAGTAATTAAAACATCTTTCACATAAAAAGGCAAACTTTCAAAATATCTTTCACAAGAGTTATTTATATCACTAGCATATTTTTCAATATAAGGCCACACTTGTTTATGGGCGTAAACCGGTTTTTTAAACTTGCGTGTAAAAGAATTTAAGCCTTTAATATGGTCGCTATGTTCATGAGTGATCACAATAGCATCAATATCTTCTGCATTAATCCCTGCCTCAGATAATCTTGAAATTAATTCTCTTATTCCAAGCCCACAATCAAGCATTATCGTTGCATTATTAGTTGCAATTATTGTGCAATTACCTTTACTTCCACTAGCAATATTTATAACTCGCATTCATTTTTCCTCAGTTTAAATTATACGCCTGTTTAATAATTTTGTAAAGGATATTAAGTTTTATCTAAATAACAAGTTCCATTTAAAAAACTATCTATTATAATTTTAGCCTTCGCTTTGTTTCTAAAACAAGAAATTAAATCTTCCTTTGTGATAATTTTAAATCTATATTTTTTATTTAGCGTTTTTAAAGCATTTATCATTTCTTTTTCCCCTAGTTCTTTAGCTAAATAATGATACATTAATGCTCCTCTCACATACACCATATATGTATATTCATATTCACTTTGATACATATTCACAGGCACATCCATTTTTGTGTTTACACTAATTCCAATAGACGAAAAAACTTCCATATATAAATTATAGCCATCTTCTGCATCTAAAATTAAATCTTCCATAGAAAAACCATATTCTCGGTGCTTATCAAAGAATAAAAATGTGGAATATTCGCTAAGCCCTTCATCAATAAAAGCATTGTTTATTTCGTTATTTCCAACTAAACCATACCACCATTGATGCGCTAATTCGTGAACAATCACTTTGTTTATTTCGTCTTTATCTGTAAGTAAACTACTCACCATAACTAAATTTGGATATTCCATTCCACCTTGCATAAACGGAGTTTTAACAACTTTTAGTGTTCTATATGGATATTCTCCAAAATTACCACGCAAAAATCTAAACGCCTTCACTGCTGTTTGCAAATTTTCGTTTAAATCCACATCTTCATTTCTGCCATAGTAACTAATAACAGTGTTACCTTCCTTAGAAGAAACCTCTTTTATATCCTTGCTTAAAACAATTGCAAAATCCCTTATTGTTTTTCCTTCAAAACTCGTTTTTTTATTTAATCCCTCTTGCGTTGAATTAATAAAATTTCCCGACGCAACAACTTCATAAGTATTTGGAGCAGAAATAGTAACATGGAAATTCGCGCACTCACTAAAAAATGGGTCGCCCGTGGCATAATAAGGCGTTTTGTTCCACTCTCCATTTTCTCTTACGCATAATATAGGATAAAAATTACCTAGATTTATGTTGTTATCATAATACCCAAACCTATGCGTGCAGTTTGGTATTGTAATCACAAAATCTATTAAAACATTAATTTTATCTTTATATTCAAGCGGGCTCACTAAATTTACTTTTAATATATTTTCATCTTCTCCATCATAAGAAAATGTGGCGTTTTTATTATCAACTAAAACCTTAGTAATTACAATATTTCCTTCGCTTTTACCATTTGGAAAACACCTTGCTTCTGTTAAAGTTGTGTATGGCAAAACCTTTGCCCCATCTCTAAAAGCTCTTGGATATAAATGAAAGCATAAATCACTTAACTTTTCATCTTTCATATTAATAAACTGAACATCTTCACTGCCAGAAATTGTGTGGCTGTTTTCATCTAAATTTAAATTTAAATTATATGATGTAAGATTTTTGCTTGCTTTATTCACCGCATCATCAAACCCACACCCAACACTTAAGAATACAAACGAAAAAACAAACAAAAAAGAAACAGACAAAGCAACAAATCTAACAAAACGCTTTTTCATAATTCACCTCAAAAAAATTTATGCTAAATCGCTTTGTTATATGCTTTTTTATCTGTTTCTTAACTCTTCTCTATTATTCTAAACTAAGTATTAAGCTACATAGTGTATAAAAGTTTTACCTTACTTCCCTCTTCTTCTGTTTTAGAAACAATTATTTTGTTTTTTATTCTTTCTTTAAGCATCTCAACATGACTAATAACGCCAATAATGGTGTGCTGATGCTCTAATTTATAAAGAGCAGAAATAACAGTTTCTAACAGTTCACTATCTAGCGTCCCAAACCCCTCATCTAAGAAGAAGAAATCTTGATTCTCTCCACTTTCTATATTGATGGTTTCGCTTATTGCAAGTGCCAAACTTAAACTAATTAAAAAAGTTTCTCCACCCGAAAGCGTTGAAGCGGCACGCTCTTTACCTAAATTAAAATTATCTTCAACTAAAAAATTATTGTCTTTAAATTTTATAGTAAACTTGCCACCTTCTAAATTCTGCAAAATTTGATTAGCCCTAATTGTGATATTATTTAAATATTCTTCACAAATAAATTGAGCTAACGCTTTTCCATAAAGCAGTTTAGACAAAGTTTTTGCATAATCTAAGTTTGTTTCAATAGCAACTTTTTTATCACTAAGCATAAGTTTTTCTTCAATTTTAGATTCTAACCTTTCTAGTTCTCCAGTTTTTTTGCCTTGCTCTATTTTTAATGAAGAAAGTTTTGAATTTTCTGCTATAGAACTTTTTTCTAAAATAGCAAGCTCTTCATAATTAAGATTTACGCCATTAAGTTTTTCATTTAAACTTTCTAGTTCTTTTTTATTTAAAGAAACCCTAGCATTAAAATCATCAAGTGTTTTTTCTAAAGCATTAATTTCTTCTGC
>JAFSXW010000048.1 GCA_017443885.1 Clostridia bacterium
AATATATTAAAATTAGTTGCTAAAAATTTTTGTTTTGTGGTATAATTTATTTATCTAAAAAACAATAAAAAGGGGCGAAATATGGCAGAAGATATTAGCAAAGTAGAAAATGTATACGGCTCAGACCAAATTCAAGTTTTAGAGGGGTTAGAGCCGGTTAGAAAAAGGCCAGGTATGTATATTGGCTCAACAGATAGCAAAGGTTTGCATCATTTAATCACAGAAATTGTGGATAATAGTATTGATGAAGCACTTGCTGGTTATTGCAACACAATTTCCGTTGAGATTAACAAAGATGGTTCGTGCAGTGTAACTGATAATGGTCGTGGTATTCCAACAGGAATTCATATGCCAGAAAATAAAAGCAGTGTGGAACTAGTGCTCACAAAACTTCATGCTGGTGGTAAATTTGGCGGTGGAGGATATAAAATTTCCGGTGGTCTTCATGGCGTTGGTTTAAGTGTTGTTAACGCACTTAGCGAATGGTTAGAAGTTGAAGTTTGGCAAAATGGAAAACACTTTAAACAAGTGTATAACAGGGGAATCCCTCAAAGAGATTTAGCCGTTGTTGGCGAGGCAGATCACACTGGAACAAAAGTTACCTTTATGCCAGATGATGAAATTTTTGAAACCACAACATTTGAGTTTGATAATATAAAATCTAGGCTTAGAGAACTTGCCTTTTTAAATAGGGGCATTGTTATTAATGCTATAGACCATAGAACAGACACTGAAGAAAAACTTCATTATGAAGGCGGTATTGTTCAATTTGTGGAGCAAATGAACATTAATAAAGATGTTGTGTTCCCAAATCCAATTTATATAGACACGAAAACAGATAAAAGTGAAGTTGAAGTTGCCTTCCAATATAATGATAGTTATAACGAAATTGTTCATGCCTATGCAAACAATATAAACACAGAAGAAGGTGGAACACATCTTGAAGGTTTTAGAAGAGCACTAACAAAATGCGTGAACGATTATGGTAAAACTCTTAAAATTTTGAAGGACTCAGATAAACTTTCTAGCGAAGATGTTAGGGAAGGTTTAACTGCTGTTATTAGTGTTAAACTAGAAGATCCACAATTTGAAGGGCAAACCAAAACGAAACTTGGCAACAGTTATATGCAAAATGTTGTGTTTAAGGCTGTTTATGATGGTTTTGCAACTTATATGGAAGAAAATCCGAGTGTTGCACGAGAGTTAATTTTAAAAAGTATCACGGCACAAAAAGCAAGAGAAGCCGCTAGAAACGCAAGGGATTTAACAAGAAGAAAAGGCGTGCTAGAAAACACAACCCTTCCAGGAAAACTTGCCGATTGTAGTGAAAGAGATCCAAAACTCTGCGAAATATTTATAGTAGAGGGTGATTCGGCTGGTGGAACTGCAAAGCAGGCTCGTGATAGGCGTTTCCAAGCAATTTTACCACTAAGGGGTAAAATTTTAAATGTTGAAAAAGCAAGGCTAAACAGAATATTAGAAAATGCCGAAATTAAGGCTATGGCAACAGCATTTGGTGGCGGAATTGGTGCAGATTTTGATGTGTCTAAACTTAGGTATGACAAAATTATAACTATGAGCGATGCCGATGTTGATGGAAGCCACATTAGAATTTTGCTACTAACATTCTTCTATCGTTATATGCGTCCATTAATTGAGCAAGGGCATGTTTATGCAGCTCAACCACCACTTTATAAAATAACTAAAAACAGAAAAGATTATTATTGCTACACCGAAGAAGAAAAAACAAAACTTATGAATGAAATTGGCGAAAAAGGTGCTGATGTTCAACGCTATAAAGGTTTAGGTGAAATGAGTGCCGAACAACTTTGGACAACAACAATGAGCCCAGAGCATAGAAGTTTAGCGCAAATTCAAATGAAAGATGCAGTGGAAGCTGATGCAATTTTCACACTTCTTATGGGAGAAAAGGCAGACGCAAGGAGAGAGTTTATTGAACAAAACGCAACCCTTGTTACCGACCTTGATATTTAGGAGGAATTATGGCAAGAAAAAAAGATTATAGTGCAGAATATGAGCAAATTGTTGATAACACCAAAATTATTCCAACAGAACTGGAAAGCGAAATGAAAAAATCGTTTATTGCTTATGCAATGGCTGTAAACATTAGTCGTGCTATTCCAGATGCTCGTGATGGTTTAAAACCCGTTCATAGAAGAATTCTTTATGCTATGAACGAAAGTGGGCTTACTTACGATAAGCCATATAAAAAATGTGCAACAACTGTTGGAGATGTGCTTGGTCGTTATCACCCACATGGCGATAGTTCCGTTTATGGAGCACTAGTTAGGCTTGCGCAAGACTTTGCAATTAGATATCCATTAGTTGATGGCCATGGAAACTTTGGTTCTGTTGATGGTGATCCGCCTGCTGCATACAGATACACAGAATCAAGGCTAAGCAAACTTGCTGATGAAATGCTTAAAGATATAGAAAAAGAAACTGTTGATTTTGTGCCAAACTTTGATGAAACAAGAAAGCAACCAGTTGTTCTTCCATCTAGATTTCCTAATTTGCTTGTAAACGGCAGTGATGGTATTGCCGTTGGTATGGCAACAAGCATTCCACCACATAACCTTAACGAAGTGTGTGATGCAATTATTGCACAAATTAATAACCCAGAAATAACAATCGATGAACTTCTTGAAATTATTCCTGGCCCAGATTACCCAACTGGTGGCGTTATTATGGGCAAAGCGGCATTAAGAAATGCATATCTTACTGGTCGTGGTGGGGTTGTTATTCGTGCTAGAACAGAAATTGAAGAAACCGACAAACACCGCAGAATTATAGTTCACGAAATTCCATATCAGGTGAATAAAAGTGAACTTATTATTAGCATGGCAGACCTTGTTAAGAATAAAAAGATTGAAGGCATTGCTGATATTAAAGATGAAAGTGATAGAAAGGGTATGCGCATTGTGATTGATGTTAAGCATGATGCTCAACCACAAGTTGTTTTAAATTATTTGTTTAAACACACGGCTCTTCAAACAGGTTTTGGAATTAATTTCTTGGCACTAGTTGATAATCAGCCAAAAACTTTAAACTTAAAACAACTTTTAGGCGTTTATATTAAACACCAACAAGATGTTATTTTAAGAAGAACAAAATATGATTTAGAGCGTGCACAAGAAAGAGCTCATATTTTAGAAGGATTAGTTGTTGCTCTTGCAAATATTGATGAAGTTATAGCAACTATTAAATCTTCAACAGATAAAATTGATGCTCAACAAAAATTAATTAGCAAATACCTTCTATCTGAGGCACAAGCAAATGCAATTCTAGATATGAGACTTCAACGCTTAACAAGCCTAGAAGTTGAAAAGTTAAACGAAGAACTTAAAAATATTGTTGATTTAATTGCAGAATATAAAGGCATTATTGCTAGCGAAACAAAAGTTAATGAAATTATCGTTAATGATTTAACTGCAATTAAAGAGAAATTTGGCGATGAAAGAAAGAGCGAAATAACACCTGATGTTGGCGATATTGATATTGAAGATTTAATTGAAAAAGAAGATGTTGTTATCTCTATGACTCATTATGGCTACATTAAACGCCTTGCTGTTAGTGAATATAAAGCACAGCACAGAGGCGGGCAAGGTGTAACTGGGCATAAACCAAAAGAAGAAGACTTTGTTGAAAGTATGTTTATATCTTCAACTCATGATGATATTCTATATTTCACAAACTTTGGTAAGGTTTATGCAACTAAAGCTTATGAAATTCCAGAGGCTCAGAAAAATGCAAGGGGCAGAGCAATAATTAATCTTCTTCCACTTGAAAAAGAAGAAAAAGTTGAAGCTATTATGCCGCTAACTGATAGAACAGAAGGAAATCTTGTTATAGCAACAAGGCGTGGCGCTATTAAGAAAACAAAACTAAGTGAATATGCTAATATTAGAAAGAGCGGAAAAATAGCAATTAACCTTGTTCCTGGCGATTCACTTATTGGTGTTGGTGTAACTGATGGCAATAGTGATATCATGGTTGCATCACACGAAGGAAAATGCATAAGATTTAACGAAAGTTCAGTTAGAGCAACCAGCCGTGATTCTATGGGTGTTAAGGCTATGAATCTTGAAGGCAATGATTATATGGTTGATATGCTTGTTTTAAAAGAAGGATATGATATCTTAACCGTAACAGAAAATGGATTTGGTAAGCGTGCATCAAGTGAAGAATATAGAAGTCAAGGCAGAAATGGTAAGGGCGTTAAAGCAGGAATCTTAAATGAAAAAACTGGTAATGTTGTTAACATTAAGCAAGTTAGTGAAAAAGAAGATGTTATGATAATAGCAGATAATGGAGTTATTATTAGAATTCCTGCATTAAGCATTAGTGAAGTTGGCAGAAACACACAAGGCGTTAGAATAATGAAACTTAAAGGCGATTCTAAAGTTGTGTGCGTGGCTATTGCAGACGCCATTGCTGAAGACATGACCGAAGATGGTGGCCAGGCAATAGAAACCACTGCAGAAGTTGATGTTAACGCACCTAATAACGAAGAATAAATAAAATAAAAAATGCGAAGCGAAATTGCTTCGTATTTTTTTAACTATAAATTTAAAAGATTGTGTTAGAGTTTTAAATAATTTGTTTGATATATGTTTATAGTTCATCATTGTTTAATTAAAAAACAAATAATAATAGATATTAAGTGTACATGCATAATATGGATTATCAACTGCTTTATAAAAATGAATATGAAAAACCATGGCCTTTAATTGAGGCAAAAATAGATGCACTTTCTAATAACTTTTGCGTGTAAACATATTCCAAAAATTCAATTTTGTTAAATTTTTTAGTTGTTTTAAAGCAGATTTTAAACAAATTTGCAGTTTTTTGCAGTCGTATATTTTTTATATATGCAGATTGTCGCATGCCAACAATGTTATTTCCTTCTTTTAAAATTCTTTTTTTTGTGCAATCTAGTTTATCACATAAAACCAAAAGAACATGTACAAGTGAACTATCTGTATATGAAGTGTGATGATTTCTTATTGCTTCTAAAATTATTGATGCATCATCTGTATTAAATTGCGCGTTTTTTAAATAATTTTGCGCAAAAATATAACTTCGCTCTGCGTGTTTATGCTTGCCCCCAATAGAACCAATATCGTGCAAAGCACACGCCAAAAATGTTAAATTTGCCGTTTTTTCATCAATTTTAAACATTTTGCAAAGAGTTTTTGCGTATTTTAAAACTCTTTTAATATGTTTTAAGCCATGCGTTGCCCATGGTTTTTTATCCTGCTTATCAACATTATTATATATATCAATTATTTGTTTATTTTTTAGCACATCTTTATAAGTTATATTTTTCATATCAAAAAAGTTTATGATTAAATATTCTTTTTTATGATACAAACATTTGGTTAATAAAGTTATAAAAATATAAAAAAATATTTTGATAATTCTTTGTCTGTGTGTTATACTAAACTTAATAAAGAATAAGGAGAAAATAATGAGGATTACAATTGTTGCAGATGTGTTAGGTGAAGAAAACAATGGAACGACAATAACAATTAAAAGATTAATTAATGGACTAATTGAAAAAGGGCATGATGTGGTGGTTGTATCTCCGCATGAAGATAAAGAAAGCATAAACCCAAAGTATTACACAGTTAAAAAACGCAGTTTTTGGCCATTTGATAAATATGTGGCAAAAAATGGCGTGGAACTTGGTAAACCTGATAGAAAAATTATAACGGAAGCTATTAAAGGAAGTGATATTGTTCATATTGAGCTTCCATTTAAAATGGGGAAATTGGCGGTTAAAATTTGCAAAGAACTTAATGTTCCATTTACTACGGCTTTCCATTGCCAGCCAGAAAATTTTTCCAGCCATCTTGGGCTTAAAAATTTTAAACCATTTAATGAGTATTTGTATGGCTATTATAATCGCACCTTTTTTAAAAATGCAGATTTTATACACTGCCCAAGCGAGTTTATTAAAAGTGAGTTAGAGCGTCATAATTATAAAGCTAGAAAATTTGCAATTAGCAATGGAGTGATTCCAACATACACCAAAAAGGAAACTTTAAAACCTGAAAACTTAAAAGATAAATTTGTTATACTATTCACTGGAAGATTTAGTAAAGAAAAATGCCATAATGTTTTAATTGAATCTATGAAGTATAGTAAATATGCAGATAAAATTCAACTAATTTTTGCAGGCAACGGCCCATTAGAAGAAAAAATTAAAAAACAAGGATCGAAATTAATCAATCCACCAATTATGGGATTTTACACAAAAGAAGAGCTAAGCGATATTATTAATTATTCTGATCTTTATTGCCATCCAAGTGATATTGAAATTGAAGCAATAGGTTGTATTGAAGCACTCACATGTGCGAAAGTGCCAGTTATATGTAATAGCAAAAGAAGTGCAACAAGATTTTTTGCGCTAGATGAAAGAAGTTTGTTTAAGCCAAATGACCCAAAAGATTTAGCTAAAAAAATAGACTATTGGTTTGAGCACCCAGAAGAGAAACAAGAAATGAGTTTAAAATATGAAGAATATGCAAAACAATTTAGAATTGAAAACTCTATTAATAAAATGATTGATATGTTTAATGAGGCAATAAAGTTAAGTAAACAGAAAAATACGCAAAAAACTAAAGATAAAAAGTTAAAAACTGCGTAAAATTCACAAAATTTGGAGTGAGAAGAGAAAAAATTGCTTAAAAAGTGCAAAAATATATGAAAAGAGAAGAAAAAACTGCAAAAAATATATATAATCAGCCACGATACTATACTAGTTTTAGTGATGATTTTGTAAAAACTAAAACTGTTTGTAGTGTTGTTGTGGACGAAAAATATAAATATATTCCTAAGAGCAAAATTGTTCGCTTTTTTAGAAATTGTTTATATTACATTTTTGCTTATCCAGCCGTAAAAATTATTGATAGAATTTATTATGGTGTTAAAATTTATGGCAAAAAAAATTTAAAAGGCATTAGAGGTGCTTTATTAGTTGGGAATCATAGCTCTGTGTTTGATGGATGCTTTGCTTCAGTTGAAGTATCTGGGCCTCGCAAAAATTATATCGTTGCAAATAAAGATGCAATAGAAGTTCCTGTTGGCAGATTTTTTACAAAGGCTTTTGGCGCTTTACCTGTTCCAGACACAGCTAAAGGGCTAATTAACTTAAATAATAGTGTTGTAGAACTGCTAAAGAAGGGGAATAGGGTTACAGTTTTTCCAGAGGCTCACATTTGGCCATATTACACTGGGATTAGGCCATTTCCATCTGTTAGTTTTCATTATGCAGTGAAGGCGAATGTGCCAGTTGTGCCATTTGTTATTAGTTATAGGTTAAGAAATGGCAAAAATAAAATGGCTAAAAAGCCAAAAATAAATATAACAATTTTAAAGCCTATTTATCCAGATCAAACTTTACCATCTAGTGTTTCTAAAGAAAAATTAGCGGAAAATAGTTATCTGCAAATAAAAAACATTTTAGATAATGCCAATGCTCCGGCGTTATATAATTATATTAAAGCAGAATAAAAAACATATTATTATAAATTATGAATAAAAAAAACACCAAATAGGTGTTTTTATTTTATGTATGAGTGATCACCATAAAGTGAAATATTATTTAAAGCAAATTTAAAGTCGGCATTTTTTGCATACGCTTCTGTGCCTGAAAGTTTAAAAATTATTGCTGTGGTTTCGGCAGATTTTTCAAAATAATCATTTATATCTAATTTATATTTTTTTGTGTTGTTTGCTTTTTGCTCGCAAACGACTGAATAAGTTTTAACCTTTGCTCCATAGCCACCATCAATTTTGCCACCAGCAAGGTTTGTGATAATTATTTCAAATTGAAGAGTTGTGTTATTATTTTCTGCGTCAATGCAATCGTGAGTGGTGGTGATATCAAAAGATAGAGAAGATGCATAAAACAGATATAGCCACTCGCTAGAAAGGCTTAATGTTATTTTATCATATTGCCTAAAAACTTTATCTGCGGATATAAAATCTGTGGAAAAAGTGGTTTTTGATGCATTATCTGTGATAAGCTCATAAGAAGAAGTGTTTAGAGTGTAATACTCCATATTTAATTTAACATAATTTGAGTTAGAGCAAGCCGTAAAAAACGAAAATATAAACATAAAAACAAAGGCACACAAATAAAAAGTGCCTTTATTTTTTAAATTGTTTTTAGTTAAGTTTTTCTCCATCATTAATATACATTAGTCCCAAAGTGCCTTGACCAGCATGGCTTGTAACCGTTGCGCCGGCAATAGTTTCAATAACCTCTTTAAATATGCCTTTTTCTTTGATATAGTTTTTAATATCTTCAACAATGCTTGGTTCTAGGTGTGTGTGTGTTACAAAGCAACGAGTTGTGTCTGGCGA
>JAFSXW010000049.1 GCA_017443885.1 Clostridia bacterium
AGTAAAGTGATAGACTACGGAGCTATAAACACCGATAAAGACACACCATTTCCAGAAAGATTATATCAAATAAGAAAGGGTATGGAATCGTTAATCAAAGTTTTTAAGCCTGATGTTATATCTATTGAAGAGTTGTTTTTCAACACAAACACAACCACTGCAATTAAAGTTGCTCAAGCAAGGGGTATTATTATTGAAACGGCATTTGAAAATAAAATAGATTTGTTTGAATACACTCCTCTTCAAATAAAACAAGCACTCACTGGTTATGGAAGGGCAGAAAAAAAGCAAATTCAGTATATGACCAAAACAATTTTAAACCTTAAAAGTGTGCCAAAGCCTGACGACACAGCCGATGCTCTTGCTGTGGCTTTAACGCATGCTCAAACAAACAACACACTTAATTCTAATTTAATGAGGTAATTTTATATGATTTATAGCCTAAAAGGTAATGTATTCTTAAGTGGAGAAAACACACTTGTGGTTAGCACTGGCGCAATTAGTTTTGAATGCATTTGCTCCACTAACACTATTTATGAAGCCACTAAAAACGCAGGCGAACAAACAATTTTAACTTATATGCAAGTAAGGGAAGATGGAATAAGTTTGTTTGGTTTCTTCACTAAAGAAGAAAAAGCATTATTTGAAAAACTTATTTTAGTTTCGGGCATTGGGCCTAAAATGGCAATTTCAATTTTATCTAGTGGATCTGTGCAAACAATTATTAGTGCAATTAGCACTGGAAATACTAAAATTTTATCTTCAATTAAAGGGCTTGGCAAAAAAACTGCTGAAAGAATTTGCCTAGAACTAAAAGATAAACTTTCTGCCACTGGCGATATTATAGATTTAGTTGAAGCAAACACAATTAAAACACCGGCTACCGACGAAGCCTTAACTGCACTTATTAGTTTAGGGCTAAATAGAAGTGAGGCGACTGCTCTAATTAACACCTATGCAACCAAGGAAATGACTGCCGAAGCAATTGTTGCTGTTTGTCTTAAAAATATGGGGAGGAAGTAATGGAACTCGACGAAAGATTTGTTCAATCCACAAGAAAGCCAGAAGACGAAAGTGATGATGAACGTTTTGTTTCGGCTTCTAAAATAAGCACTGATGGGCAAGAAGAAGAAAGCACGCTTCGCCCAAAAACAATGAGTGAATATGTTGGGCAGGAAAAAGTTAAAGAAAACCTAGAAGTTTATATTAGTGCAGCCAAAAAAAGAGGTGAAGCATTAGACCATGTGCTTTTATATGGCCCTCCGGGGTTAGGTAAAACCACGCTTTCTCATATTATTGCAAATGAATTAGGAGTTCAACTGAAACTTACTAGTGGCCCTGCAATTGAAAAAGCCAGTGATTTAGCCGCAATCCTAACTAATTTAAATGAAAATGATGTGTTATTTATTGATGAAATCCATAGGCTAAACCATAATGTTGAAGAAATTTTATATCCAGCAATGGAAGACTATGCCCTTGATTTTATGGTGGGGAAAGGGCCATCGGCACGAAGTATGCGCATAAACCTTCCTAAATTTACATTAGTTGGCGCAACCACAAAAGCTGGTATGCTAACAGGACCTCTTCGTGATAGGTTTGGCGTGATTTGTAGGCTAGAATTATATTCTGTGCCAGAATTAGCAGAAATTGCAAGGCGTAGTGCTAAATTATTAGATATTAATATTGATGAAAATAGTGCAACAGAACTAGCAAGCCGTAGCCGTGGAACACCAAGAATAGTGAATAGATATCTTAAAAGGGTTAGAGATTTTGCTGATATTTATAACAATGGCAAAATTGATATTAATGTAACACGCATGGCACTTGCTAGAATGCAGGTTGATGAGCTTGGGCTAGATTTTGTAGACCAGCGAATACTTAAAACAATTATTGAGAAATTTAAAGGTGGCCCAGTTGGGCTTGAAACATTATCTGCTGCAACGGGCGAAGAAGCTTCAACCATTGAAGATGTTTATGAGCCATATTTGTTGCAGCTAGGTTTCATTTCTCGCACACCTAGAGGAAGAGTTGCTCTTCTTCCAGCGTATCAGCATTTAGGAATAAAAATAGACAACGAAAATAATTAGGAAAAAACAATGAAAACAAGTGATTTTGATTATTATTTGCCAGAAGAATTAATTGCTCAAACTCCAATAGAGCCTAGAGACCATTCTAGGCTTCTTGTTTACAACAGAAAAACTAAGGTAATAGAGCATAAACACTTTTACGATATTATAAACTATTTATCGCCAAATGATGTGCTTGTGGTAAACAACACAAGGGTTATTCCTGCCAGAATTTATGGAAAAAAGAAAGAGACTGGCGCAAAAGTGGAACTTTTGCTTTTAAAAAGGCTAAATTTAAATGAATATGAGTGTTTAATAAAGCCTGCCAAAAAGTTTAAGGTTGGCACAACCATTGAATTTAGTAGCACGCTTTCGGCAGAAATTATTGGTGATGTTTTAGAAATTGGCGGAAGGGTGGTTAAATTTTATCCACAAAATAGCACACTTGAAGCAGAACTTGAAAAACTTGGAGAAATGCCACTTCCTCCATATATTCATAAAAAACTAGAAGATAAAGAAAGATATCAAACTGTGTATTCAAAAATAAAAGGATCTAGTGCTGCTCCAACGGCTGGGCTTCATTTTACGCCCGAGCTTCTTAAAAAAATAAAAGAAAAAGGGATAGAGATAATAGAAGTTACTTTAAATGTTGGACTTGGCACATTTAGGCCGGTTACCATCGAAAATATTGAAGAACACCATATGCATAGCGAATATATTGAAATAAGCCCTGAAACTGCTAGCAAACTAAACGCAGCAAAAAAACAGGGAAAACGCATTATTGCGGTTGGCACAACATCTGTGAGAACGCTTGAAAGTGCTTCAAATGAAAATGGTGAAATTCGACCTATTCATGAGGAAACTAATATCTTTATTTATCCGGGCTATAAGTTTAAATTTGTGGATAGTTTAATAACCAATTTCCATTTGCCAAAATCCACACTTTTAATGCTTGTTAGTGCACTTTCATCAAGGGAAGAAATGCTAGATGTTTATAACACGGCAGTTAAAGAAAAATATAGGTTTTTCTCGTTTGGCGATAGTATGTTTATTATTTAAACATATTAGGGGTTGACTTTTTATTTGTTTAGTGTATAATAAAAAAACTTTTAAAGGAATAAATATGGAAGAAAAATTTTTTGATTTTAAAGTGAAGCAAAAATCTAGTGAATGCTTCGCACGAATCGGAGAACTAAAAACTCCGCACGGAGTAATTGAAACACCAGTGTTTATGCCTGTTGGAACGCAAGCAACAGTGAAGGCTGTGGAAGAAAGAGAACTTAAAAATGATGTTCATGCTCAAATCATTTTGTCTAACACTTATCATTTATATTTAAGGCCAACGGCAGAACTCATTGCAAAAGCTGGTGGGCTTCATAAATTTATGCATTGGGATAAACCGATTCTTACTGATAGTGGTGGGTTTCAGGTGTTTAGCCTAGCGGATTTGAACAAAATAACAGATAATGGGGTGCATTTTAAATCTCATTTAGATGGCTCAGCTCATTTCTTCACACCAGAAAAGAGCATTGATGTTCAAAATAAACTTGGCAGTGATATTGTGATGGCATTTGATGAATGCTCAACTTATGGCGTTGATTATAAATATGCTACAGAAGCCTTAAAACGCACGCAAAAATGGCTAGAAAGATGCTATAAAGCCCAGCAAAATCCAAGGCAAATGCTGTTTCCAATAGTGCAAGGAAACTTTTTTGGAGATTTGCGCCTTAAAGCCCTTAAAGATATTTTGCCTTACGCTAAAGTTGGGTTTTCTATTGGTGGGCTTTCTGTTGGCGAACCAAAAAGTTTAATGTATAAAATGCTTGATGTGCTTGCTCCAAACTATCCAGAAGATAAAGCAAGATATTTAATGGGGGTGGGGAGCCCAGATTGCATAATTGAAGGCGTAATTAGGGGTATCGATATGTTTGATTGCGTGCTTCCAACCAGAATTGCAAGAAATGGCACAGCCTTCACTAGCACGGGGAAAGTTGTGGTTAAAAACGGAAAATATAAAGAAGATTTCACCACTCTTGATCCAGAGTGTGATTGCTACACATGCCATAATTACACTAAGGCATATTTAAGGCATTTATTTAACACTGATGAAATTTTAGGAGCTCAGTTATTATCTATTCATAACCTTAGGTATTTAACGCATTTAACCGAGCAAATTAAAGAGGCAATAAAACAAGATAAATTGCTTGAATTTCGTGAAAATTATTTAAAAAAGACGGGTTATTGCTAAAAATTTATAAATTTATGTTTAAATGCACTAAAAATTCATTTGCAAATTTTATTTTAATTTGATAAAATCAAACTAAGAATTATAAAGGAGAAAAATTATGGCAAATTTATTACTAGCAGAAGCAGGAGCAGGAAGTAGTTGGTGGGTTTATGTTATTTTACTAGTTGCAGTTGTAGCCCTTCTTGTTTTCCCATTCTTCACACAAAAGAAAAGGAATAAACAATTTAGTGATATGGTTAGTGGCCTAGAAGTTGGCGATGAAGTTAAAACTATCGGCGGAATTATGGGCAAAATCGTAAAAATTATTAAAGAAAATGGCATGGCAAAAAGCGTTATAATTGAATCTGGTATGGGTTCAAACAAATCTACTCTTGAATTTGATGTAACCTGCATTGCATATTCACTTACTGAGCATGCTTTGGTTGAAGAAAAGAAAGAAGAAGCCAAAGTTGAAGAAAAGAAAGAAGAAAGTGATAAAAAAGAAGAGCAAACTGAAGTTAGTGCAAAAGAAGAAGTAAAAGAAGTTGAAGCAAAACCAACTAAAAAAACTTCTAAAAAATCTAAGTAAAACAAAACACGCCCTAAATTAGTGGCGTGTTTTTTATGCATATTTTTAATTTGTTTTGCATACCTTTTAGCGAGGTAAAAAATATGGAGCAAACTAATTCTAAAAAAACAACAATCATCACATTTATAAAAGCTGGTGTGTTAAGCGTAATTATTGCATTAGTGCTGGTTTTGCTTTTTGCATTTATTTTAAAATGGACAAATTTAGGGGATAATTTTATTATGCCAATCAATTTGGTTATTAAGGCAATTAGCATTTGCGTTGGCACCATTTTATTATGTAAAAATGGGCAGGGTGGTTTAATTAAAGGATTAATTCTTGGGGTTATCTTTGCTCTTTTATCTTTTTTAATTTTCTCTGTTTTAAATGGCTCGTTTAACTTTGGGCTAGGGCTGTTGGTTGATATATTATTTTGTTCTGTTTCTGGCGCCATTGTTGGAATTTTAGCCGTTAATTTAAAAAAAGCTTAAAAATTAATAAAAAACACGAGTAAAATTTGATTTTTCCTGCTCAAAATTATAAAAAAAGATTGACCGCTTTATTATTTTTAATGTATAATAATTGCGTAAAATTTATACAATTAATCTAAAAAGGAAATCAAAATGAAACTCGTAAAAAAATCTACTAGCATAACTTTAACTGTAATAATGTCGGTTTTATTATGCCTTGCCTTAATTTTAACTTTTGTTCCAATGAAATTAGGCTCTCTTTCTTATAGCTCATTTGCTGGCAACCTTAAATACGCAAGTGATCTTAAGGGCGGTATGTTTGGGGAATATTATCTAGAAGATTCCACTTCAACCGAAGATATAAATAAAGCAGTAAATTCGTTTAAAACAATTCTAAACGATCAGGGTTATCCAAATGCAGTTGTTTTATCTGTTGGCGCTGAAAAAATAAGAGTGGAAATTGGAAACACTCCAAATTATGATTATTCTAAAACACGCAGTCTTCTCACTGCACTTGGTGTTGGCGAATTTGATTTAAGAACAAGCACAGACGAAAAAGATATTTTCATTTCTGGTAGGCAACACATAACAAAAGTGCAAGTTGGTTCTAGCGCAAATAGAACTTATGTGCAAATTTCTTTTAATGCAGAAGGTCTTGAAGCATATAAGGCTCATATGAACTCTAAAACAACGGTTTATGTTTATATGGGTGGTAACCTTCAAACAAGCTTTTCAGGAAGCAGTGTGGTTACAGACGATATGTATTTAACCTTCACAGATTATGATTCAGCCGAAGATTTTGCTTTAAAGGTGAAACTTGGCTCACTTGTTCCTATTGATTTTAAAACCGATGAAACAGTGATTAATTTTGTTAGCACGCCTTATTCTAGCCTTGGCTTAACTGCCGATATAAATAATGGTTCATATCATGCTTCTAGCGCTTTAGTGGCTATTTATATTGTGATTGGCTTAATTATGGTTGGAGTAACCGTTTATGCCATTTTAAGATATAAAGCCTTTGGGGTTGCAAATCTTTTATCTGGGTTATTTGCAATTTGTGTTATGATATTCTTAATGCAAGCACTTCCATTTGTGGAACTTTCAATTTCTTCACTAATCGCTATATTTATTGGCGTTGTTGTGATGGAATATGGTGCACTTAATTATGTTTTAAAAGTGCAAGAAGAATTTAGCGAAGGGAAAACGCTAGTTTCTAGCCTAGAAAGTGGCTATAAAAAATCTATTGCACTTAATGTTGCCACTGTTGTTTGTGGCTTAATTATTAGTGCAATTGTTGCAGTGCTATCTAGTGGGGCAATAAGAGTTGGTGCAATAATTATTGCTATTTCAATGCTAGCAAGTGCTCTTAATAATTTATGCTTGCTTCCATGGTTCGTTAAAATTTATTATTGCTTTGGAAACAGAAAAGAAAGCCATTATGGCTTAAACAACGGAGGGGCTACTAATGAAAATAACTAAGATTTATAACACTCCACTAAAATATATGCTCATTGTTTTAGCGTCTATTTTAGCGCTTGCAATAATATTTGGCGCCATTTTTGGCGTAAATACCAGCACCGAACTTTCAGGTGGCTCGCAAATAAAAATTGATGTAACTGATTTAAACGCTGGGCAAGTATTAGGTTCTGCAAAAAACACATTATCTAAAAATCACTTAATTGTGGAAGGGAACAGTGTTGAAAATAACGGCACTAAAACATATTTAGTGATAAATGTAACAAGCAGAAAAATTGCAAACAGTGATGAAATTAGAACTCAAATTGCAACAAATGCTGGCATTGATGAAAGCAAAGTTTTAAGCTTTAAAACTATTAGCCCAGCATTTAAGCCATTATCTATTGTGCTATTTGGTGTTGGTGTGCTGGTGGCTATAATTGTTGTGTTCGTTGTTGCATTATTTAGGTATAAACTAAATGGGGCATTAACTATTGGGCTTGCAAATTTAGTAAATATTATTTTATATCTATCTATTCTAATTTTAACTCGCATTTGGGTTAATTCTGCAAGTTTGGTTTCACTTGTTATTTCAATGATTATCACAAATATATTGGTTGTGTCTTTGCTTGAAAATATTCGAAATCATGCTTCGCTTAAACAATATGCTGGCTTAAATGAAAAAGAGATAACTGTTCATTTTGCAGAAAAATTGTTTATTCCATCAGTGTTTGTTTGTGGGGCCCTTTGCCTTATGAGTGTTGCACTTTTATTTGTGATAAATGCTTATGTTCAACTTTTTGCTTTAAGTTTAATGGTTGCAAGTTTAATTAGCTTCTTTATTAGCCAATTATTATCTGTTAGCGTTTATTACAATTTGCTTTCTGTGTTTAACTTAAAACGAAAACAAAAATCAAGCAAAAATGTTAATTCTAAAAAATAAGATAAAACAAAATATTAAAACTCAAAGCCTTTTTAAGTTACATTAAAAAGGCTTTAAATTTGACTATGAAAAAAGATAAGTTATTAGAAGATAAACGCCTAATTAATTGGCTAAATAATAAAGGAATTATAACGCAAGAAGATATGCGTGAATTTTTGTATCCTTCTTTTTCTAGTTTAAATAATCCATTTTTATTTAAGAATATGAATAAAGTTGTTCAAACAATAAAAAATGGAATAAACAAAAATAAAAAATTTGTTATTGTTGGCGATTATGATTGTGATGGCATTTCTTCTAGCACGCTTTTTTATAAATATTTTGAAAGCCAGAATGCAAAATGTGATGTTTATATTCCTAATCGCTTTGAAGATGGCTATGGCCTTAATATGCATCTGATAGATGAGATTTTAGAAAAGAGCAATCCAGATATTTTAATTACAGTTGATTTAGGCATAAGTTGCATTAATGAAATTGACTATTTAAATTCAAAAGGCGTTGTGGTTATAGTAACCGACCATCACGAACCACAAGAAACACTGCCGAATTGCTTAATTATAGACCCAAAAGTGAACACCGAATATCCTTTTTCTCATTTATGTGGGGCGGGAGTTGTGTTTAAAATTGTTTCTGCACTTGCAGGGCACGAATTTGCCAATTCGTTTATAGATTTAGTGGCAATTGCTACTATTGGTGATATTGTGCCACTTTTGGGCGAAAACAGGGCAATTTCAAAACTGGGCATGGAAAAACTTGCTAAAAAAGATTTTAGTTTATTAGGGCTAAAACTTCTTTTTAATCAGTTAAAAATAGAAAACCCACAAAGCAGTGATATTTATCTTAAAATTGTGCCACGAATAAATAGTAGTGGGCGTATGGACAACGCTAAAAAAGTGTTTGATTATTTTGTGTGCTCTGATGAAAATGTATGCTTAAAATTACTTGCTGAAATTTTGGCAGATAATGAACTTCGGCTCACAGAAATATCTAGGTGCTATTCTGAGATAGAAAAAGAATTAGAAAAATTAAATATTATAGACTTGCCTCTTATTTGTGTTAAGGGCAATTTCCATGAAGGTGTGCTTGGAATCTTAGCTTCAAAAATCACCACAACATATAATAAACCTGCCATTGTGTTTAGCAAAACGGCAACTTCTTCATATAAAGGTAGTGGAAGAAGTGTTGCAGATATTAATTTGCATGGTGTAATTATGAACTTTAAAGATTTATGCTTGCACTTTGGTGGGCATAAAATGGCACTTGGCCTTGAAATTAGTGAAGATAAAATAGACGAATTTATAAATAAACTTACAGTGTTTTGTAAAAATGCACCAGAATTTAATAGCGTAAATTTACTGCCAAGCACAAAAGCGGATATTATAATAGACTTCAAAGATATAAATGCTAATTTTATTGGCGAATTAAATTTACTTGCGCCATTTGGTTGCGAAAATAGTAAACCAATTTTAGCAATAAAAACAAATAGCCAACTTAATTTTGCTGTTTTAGGCAAAAAGGGCGCGGGGCATATAAAACTTGTTAATGAAGCAAACGCTAATGTTGTTTATTTTGGTGGAGAAAAGCATAAAAACATACTTCTTTCAAATGGAGAAAAAGAAATTTTCCTTGACCTTGATTTTACTGAATTTAAAAATAAGAAATATCCACAAGGCGTGGTTAAACAGGTGAAGTTACTTTCTGCTAAATCTTATTTTAATAATGAAGAATATTTAGTTAATAGAATATTTAATTTTTGCTTAGGGCTATGCACTAAAGAAGCACAAAACTTAGATAATATTTTCAAAATTCAAAACATAGAAGAGTTTTTAATAAAGGCAAAAGATAGTGCTTTTGGAAATTTGATATTAGCATGCACGCCTTCTTCTCAGGACCTTTTAAAGAATATTAATTTAAACAATTTTACTATTGTGGACGAACCACCACAAAGCCTACAAAATGCCGTGCTAGTGAGCAACAATTCTCTATGTGATTTAGGCTACAAAATTGGGTATAAAAACATATTAGTTTTAGATAATTTAAGTGAAGAAGAACTACTAAGATTAAGTGAAAAAAGTAATGTTTTTTACTTAAAAACACAGATTTTTAATAAAGCATATTTAAGTGGAGTGAATATTAGGCAATTATGTGCAAATGTGTATACGCAAATTGCAGGCAATATGATTAGCAAGTCGTTTTCAAGTTGGCAAGAACTAATTGCTAATTTAAAGTCCTCAATTCCTAATTATAGCGAGGAGCAAATTGCAATAAGTGTGATGGCGCTATATGAACTTAAAATAATTGACATTATCTTTGCTAGCCCTTCGTTTATATCTATTACGCTTTGTGGTTCATCTAAAAAAGATTTATCTTTAAGCAAAGTTTTAACTTATTTTGGAGAATAATGATGGTTTCTGAAAAAAGTTTTTTAAATTTAATTAAAAGCAGTTTTGCTTCGTCTAACGATAGCATAATTTTGTCATATGGCAAAGCAAAAGAATACTTTGCCGGCAAAAATTGGATTGATGGCAAAGAATATATTAATCATATAGCCATGGTTGCAAAAATGCTTATAGATTATGGCCTAGATAGTGATACTATTATTGCTAGTTTAATTTATCAGGCATATCTTATGGGCAAAATAACCTTAAAACAAATTAAGGATGAATATGGCGAAAGCGTTGAAGGGTTAATAAAAGGATGCGCAAAAACTGCATCTATGAACTATAATAAGCAAGGCGAAAATGCTGGCGAACTTGAAAGCGTAAGGCAAATGCTTCTTGCTCTTGGGAAAGATATAAGAGTTATTTTTATAATTATTTGTGAAAGATATCAAACATTGCTTTTTATTGATAATTTAGATAATAACACTCAAATTGAAATATGCAAAGAAACCATGGATATTTTTGTGCCATTAATTGAACGCTTAGGAATGGGGTCGATTAAAAGCGAAATGGAAGATATTTGCTTTAAACATTTAAATCCTAAAGTTTATCATGAGCTAGAAGATGAGCTTAATAAAAAATATAAAAAGCGCGTGCTTATAATGAAAGAAGCAAATAGTGCGATTGAAGAAATTTTATTAAAATTAGGAATTCATGGCGAGGTAACATCTAGGTTTAAGCATTTTTACAGCGTTTATAAAAAACTAGATAAGGGTGGAATGGATAAAATCTATGATATTATAGCTCTGCGTGTTATAGTGCCTGAAATTAAGGATTGTTATAGTGTTTTAGGTGAAATTCATTCAGTTTATAAGCCTGTTCCCGGAAGAATAAAAGATTATATTGCAAGCCCAAAACCAAATGGGTATAGATCACTTCACACAACTCTGCTTTCAAAAGATGGCGTGCCGTTTGAGGTGCAAGTGAGAACCAAAGAAATGCACGAAATTTGCGAGTATGGACTTGCTGC
>JAFSXW010000050.1 GCA_017443885.1 Clostridia bacterium
AATAAATTATATTTTGCGTTTTTTATAAAGTTTTTTCGTTGCCCTCTTGCAAAAGTTTTTCTAGTTCATCAGCAGAAAGTGTGTACTTTTTAACTAGTTCTTCATGTATCTCTTTTGCAATAGAAAGCATTTTATAATATCTATCAATATTGCTAAGGTTTTCAAAATTATCAATACTTTCTATTTTTTGTTGTTTTAATTTATAAATATCAAATTTAAATTCATCAGGCATTGTGATAGTTTCTAATCGCTTAAATCTTAGTGTTTTATATTTTATATTATGCCTTTGCATAAATTTATAAACACCAATATTGTTATCATAAGAGCAATATAAAACATCTTTGTAAAGCTCGCTTTCAACAAGTTTTTTATATGTCACTTGCCCATCTTCTTTTTCTATCTTCTTAATTCTTCTTACAAGTTCTTCTTCATCAACATACTTTTTGTCTGCCACATAAACTGGTTTGTCAAACTTAGGCACAAACCCTAGCATACTTATAACTTCCTCTGTTGAAATATTTTGGCCACGATGCTGAAGTCTTATATTCTTTATTTTATAATAAATTGTTTTATTCCCTGCCTTCACTTTATCTATCTCACCACTAGGGAATTTTTTATATAGCATCATTCTAAGTGCATCTAAATAATCCGCTCTAATTATTGGTTTGTTTGCAGGAAGATTTGTTATAATGGCTAAATATTCATAATAAGATATTCCCAGCCTATCTGCTTGTTCTTGGAAATACACATAAACTTTTTCACCATTTTTATGGCTCAAATTTAATTTGCCATTTTTAATATAATTTTTTGCAGAGTTTGTCATTTTAACAAAAGTTTCATATTCTCTATCGAGATTAATATCAGCCATTTTAAATATTTCTTCGTTTGAAACATTATATTTTTCTCTTAATCTTCTAAGTAAATTATAAAAAGGAAGTGAGTGCATTGGCATTGTTATATCGCCACCATTTGCAATAAAATATTCAACTTGAAATTTTAATTTACTTAGGCTTAATGGTTCCATTTCCCTTGCTTTGTTTTCATCATAAACAACACCACTATCTTTAAGCAGTTTGTTAATGGTTAAATCCTTATATTTTGGTTGACTTTTTAAATAGCGATAAGTTGATGCAAATGGATATTGCCTTGCTCCTTTATTAAACTCCCCACCATTTTTAGCATATTCCTGCACTTTTCTTATAAGTTCTTCATATAAATCTTTTTTCATAACATAAAAATTATATAAAGAAATGCAAAATAAGTCAACAAAATAAAAAGCCTGCCCAAATAGGCAGGCTAGAAACTAAATTATAATCTTCTATTTTTTGTTTTTATCAATATATTCAACAAGATCTTTAACTGTTTTAATTCCTGGGATTGCTTCATCAGGAATTGAAATTGCAAATTCATCTTCTAGGCTCATTAAAATTTCAACAAGATCCAAACTATCAGCACCTAAATCAGTTGCAATATTTGTGTCCATAGAAATTTTATTAATATCAACACCTAGTTGTTTAGATAAGATCTCTTTAACTTTTTTCTCTGACATTGTTTAATCCTCCACATTTATATTTATTATACTGCAAATATTTGTTTTATGCAAGCGTTTTTCTTCAATTAGCTAACTGCCACTGAAATTGCCCTTAAATTTATAGTTTTGTTAGCACCACCCCTTAGCACATTAAATGTAACATATTCGCCCGGAGTTATGTTAAACATATGATCATCAAAATCGTAAACAGATTTAACATCAACTGTTACTCTTGACCCGTTATAATCATAAGAAAAACTAACCACTTTATCATCTTGCATGCATCCAGATAAAACAGCACTTGCACTAGCCGTGTATGTTACTGTTTGAATGGATCTGCCAGTTTCTGGCTCGATATAGTCTTGCTCTGCTCCTGATTTAAAGGTTAAACCAACCGACACAGCCATTGGCGTTCCATCATTTCTTAAAATATTGTTTGTTAGAGAATATGCAATATTTGAAGGAATTGCAAAAGCCACACCTTCTTTACTATTTATACTATAAGAACCAGACCTATAAATAAGTGAATCCATAGATTTTGCATTAACAATTCCTATAAACTGCCCCAAGTTGTTAAATAATCCGCCACCACTATTTCCTGGGTTTATTGCGGCATCAATTTGAATAACACGCATTTCTTCTGGTTGGTTTTCAACAATAATTTTTTTAGCAGGAACGCTAATAATTCCACTAGTAACACTAAATCCATCAGCAAGTGGATTTCCCACTGCAACAACCATCGCCCCTTCACTTACAAGTGAACTATCAGCCACTTCACACACGCTAGCCACACTTTCTTTAACTTCGCTCGAGCCTGTTATTTTTAAAACGGCAATATCATAAACTTCGCTAAAACCAACCATTGTTGCTTTAATTGGTGTGTAAGAGCCAAAAAGCAAAACATAAATTTTGTTAGTATCGGCACTCACAACATGATAGCATGTTGTGATGATGGCATTTCCTGCTTCTTTTTCTAGTCCAGTGATAACGCCAGCACCATTAGAAGACATATTAAAAAAAGTTTTATAGGTTACATCGCCTGAGTATTTTGCACCAACGCAAACTGCTGAAAGTTTTGCTTTGGTGGCGGCTGCCCACACTGCCCCAGAATCTTCTGCAGATATTGAAACATTAGAATTTGTTATAACCTTTGGTGTTCCACTTAAAATAAATAACCTAACAATTAAACCACCAAAAATAATATTTATCACAAACATAATGGAAACAATTAAAGTTAAAGCCCTGCTTGCAGGCTTTTTCTCTTCTCCATTATAAGAACTTGAATTTCTAGCATGCCTTGTGCTATAAGAAACTTTTGCATTTGTTCTAGAAATGGGTTCTTCATCAAACGGAATTTTAGAATACATTTGGTATTCTTCTTCATTGTTTAATTCAAAGTCGTCCATACTCTTACCTTACATTATATTTATTTGCATCAATAATTGCTTTTATGCCAAAGCCAAGCCCAATGGTTGCAATCACACCAAACACAATCCAAAGTGCAATTCTAATGGTGCGATCGTTATCTTTAACGCCCAAAACAGAAAATTCTTTTTCTGCCACAAGCCTTATCGAATCATCATATTTTCTTTCACCATTGGCAGTTGCTATTAACGAAAAATTCCCTTCCTTTAGCATTTCAATCACAACATATTTTTCTGTTTGATTTTCTGCAACAATTTTAGCACAATCTCCTGATATTTCAAAATGTAAATCAGAAAAAGCGACAAGTTTTGCATTTTCTGTTATATAAATAGCAACTTTTTGACCTTTATAAAATGAGTTTATATTTTGATTAATTCTAAGTCCAACAAAAGTGTTTACAGAAAACCTGTTAATGCTGAAAAGTTGTGTTTCGTTATCACTTTTGCTTACAACTTTAAATTCAACAACATTGGTGCCTTCCACACTGAATGTGAACTTCGAGCCAAACTCCCAGCTTATTGTTGAATCTGTGGTTTTAACTGTTGCCTTAATAGAATAATCTGTTGTATTTGTTTTGCAATCAACATCACCAATATATGCGTATTTAATTGATTCACTCTTTGCTGGCAAATTAATTTCATCACCTAAAAAAATCGAGTTAAAATCTATTCCATGGTTTAACTTAAATAGCCTATAAGGTTGTTTATTATCTTCTAAAACGATTGAAGCTGATAAATTTGTTTCCTTTATTTTTGCATCATAAAATTGAAGCACACCACTAGTGCCTTCACCTGAAGTTTGATAGTTTAAATTTACTGCATTAAATGGAATATATTTATCCCCATTAGCTGCGTTTACATTAGTAAAACTAGAAAATGGAACTTCTAAATAATTCCAACCATAACCATCATTTTCTGCATCTAAACTATGAATGCTATCGTTTGGCTTAGATAATATTGACGCCAGTTCTTCACTCGACACATTGTAAACAAGTTCCCCATTATTTCCTATTGAGTTTTCACCAGAAAGCGTAATTTTTAAATTAAATAATGTTGAATTAGGAAAATATATCCAAAGCCCTAATTCATAGTTTTTTGTTTTATCAAGTTCTGTTTTTTGCTCAGCTTCAATTGAAATATTAAATGTTCCATTAGCATTTGCAGATGGTTTAATAGATTTTCCTTCCATCCTTGTTTCATTTGAAAAATCAAACGGCGTAAAAGTACTTAGGGCATATTCAGAATTTAAAATGCTATAATTTTTTGAAAAAATAGCAATCTCATCAATTTCATCTTCTGCAAAAGCTACATTTTCTGGCACAAAACTAAAAGTGCCAACACTAAATGCACCTAAACAAAAAATTATTAACGACAATACTAATAAAAGTTTTTTCACTACTAAACCTGCCAGTTTATTTCCTTTTTGCCCTGTTTTTTTAAAATCTCATTACACTTTTTAAAATGATCACATCCAAAAAATCCATTATATGCTGAAAGTGGGCTTGGATGTGGTGCTGTTAAGCAAATATGCTTAGATTCATCAATTATTTTCTTTTTATCTATGGCGTTTCTTCCCCACAAAAGAAACACAACTCCTTGCTTTTTATCACTAATGTTTTTAATCACACTATCTGTAAAATCAAGCCAACCAATATTTTTATGGCTTTGTGGCAAGCTTTCTCGCACTGTAAGCACTGTGTTTAAAAGCAAAACGCCTTGACGCGTCCAATTTATTAAACAGCCATTATTTTCGTTTACATCATAGCCTTCATTTTTAAGCTCTTTATAAATATTTTTAAGAGAAGGCGGAGGCTCCACTCCCGGCAAAACAGAAAAACATAATCCATGTGCTTGTCCCGGCTGATGATAAGGGTCTTGCCCTAAAATAACAACTTTTATATTGTCAAAATCTGTTAATTTAAATGCATTAAAAACCTTGTTTTGTGGTGGATAAACTTTAAATTTAGCATATTCACTATTCACCTTTTCTAGCATATTAACAAAATAAGGCTTTGCATATTCCTCACTTAAAATTTCATCCCACTTGTTGCCAATTAATTTCACAAACAACTCCTATCTTCTATTTAAATAAAAAGTGGCAAGCGTGGCACAAATTGCACCATCGCTGGTGGCGGTAACAATTTGCCTTAATTCTTTTGTTCTTATATCTCCACAGGCAAAAACGCCATCAATATTTGTTTTGCAATCTTGGCTTATAATAAAACCATTGTCATCTAAATTTAAAACCCCAGCCACAAGCTCTGTGTTTGGAACTCGTCCAGCGGCAATAAACAAGCCACTCACCTCAAGTTCTTCTTCTTTGCCAGAAATTGTATTTTTAAGAACAACTTTTTCTAAATGATTTTCGCCAACAAGATTAGTTAAAACATAGTTTGGAAGCAATTTAACGCCCAAATTTTTAGTTTCCTCCACCACATTTTCACTAACTCTATATTTTTCGCTTCTATGCACAAGTGTTACACTTTTTGCCACACCACTTAAATATTTTGCGTCAATAAAAGCACTGTTTCCTCCACCGATAACAGCAACATCTTTGTTTTTATAAAGTGCCCCATCACATGTGGCGCAATAACTAACACCTTTTCCAATAAACTTTTTTTCAAGTTCACTGTTAATTTGCCTTGGTCTAACACCCATTGCAAGAATAACAGTTTTTGCCTCTAAAATATAATTTTTAGTTTCAACTTGTTTTATTTCGCCTTCAAGATGCAATTTAGTTGCATTTTCATAAATAATAGTTGCACCACTTTGTTTTATATCTGCCATCATGTTAAGTGCCAAAGACGAGCCATCAATTTTGCCAACACCGGGATAGTTTTCAACAAGGCTGGTGGTTGCAACTTGGCCACCAAACATTTCTCCTTCAAGAATTGCCACATTTTTCCCAGCTCTTTTAAGGTAAATGCCAGCCGTTATCCCAGCAGGGCCTCCACCAATTATAATTGCATCAAAATTTAATCTTTCCATATATAAATTATATAACAAAATAAACATATTTACTAACAAATTAAACTTTTTTTACAAATTTTTTCTTTTTTAGTAATAATACGCAATTTTTATTGAAACTATATTTATAAAAAAACACGGCAAAATGCCGTGCTTTTATTTTTTTATTTATCCTTATTATTTTCTGCTTGAAGCATAAGCAATCCAAATTTCAATTGCTGAAATTAATAGTTGTGGCACAATAGCAACAACTGCAAATGCACTCTTAAAGCCAATGATTGAAAGAGCAATAATTACAACTTCAATAATTAATTCAAACAAGCAGTTTTTCATAATGTTTTTA
>JAFSXW010000051.1 GCA_017443885.1 Clostridia bacterium
GATTTATTAAAGAATAATAATTTTATTTTCATTGCAGAAAGGTTGGTGTATTATGATTATTGCAATTGCTTCAGATAACGAAAGAAAACTTGTTGAAGAATTGGGGTATTCAAAATGTCCTATAATTATAACAGGCATTGGCGGTGTGAATGTTATTCGTTCGCTTAAAAATGTTTCAAAAGATGAAGAGATTGTTAATATTGGTTATGCAGGCTCTAACCACTTAAAAATTGGTGAAAGGGTGGTTATTGGAAAATCTTCATTATTGCATGAATTGTTTAAGTATGATGAGGAAATTGGCAAAACGGTTGATTATAACGATTCTAAAATTATTTGCTACACATCCACTGATTTTGTTACAAAAACGAATATACAAGAACCATGCGTGTTTGATATGGAACTTGCTTTTATATGTGCAATGTTTAACAAAGTGAAATCAATAAAAGTGATAAGCGATAATTTGGATCTTCACGCTTATAATCAGTGTGTTGAAGATAAATAACCAAACAAATAAAAAATGGCAGTTTTAGCCATTTTTTTAGTTTATTTTAAAGAAAAAAACAGGCATTTTAGCCTGTTTTTTTCTTTAATTTTTTTTAATTTATACAAAACCACCTTTACGATTTTTCTTAGATTTATTGCTGGTTTTAGTTATAGTAACTTGATTTTCTGGAGTAACTGTTTGGTTTTTAGGAAGTTTTTTAACTCCAAGAGCAACTAATGCAACAACAAGTGATGCAATTAGAAGTAGGGAAGAGAATACTAAGAAGAAGATCATAAGTGTTGTGTTTTCTGCAGATGTTTCATCTTCTGATGAATTATTTGAAGCGCTGTTGTTTGAAGAAGTGTTTGTGGTTGCATAATCTTTCACTACCACATTTGCACTTTCATTTTCATTTTGTGCTTCAACTTGCTCAGTGTAAACGCTTTCTTCAATTTTTTCATAGTTAATATCGCTAATTAAAGCATAGCCAGAAGTTCTTGAAGATGTTGTTCCTAATGTGAAATTCATAGTTAAACCAGTTTTATTTGAAGAACCTGTTTTCACAAGTGCCACATATTCTGTGTAGCCATTATTTGCATTATCTTCATTAGAGCCAACATTTTTAAATTCTGCATCTATTCCATTGATATTTATGGTTAATTTATCGGCATTGTTTGCGCTTGTTTTAACCCAAACTGAAATTCTGTAATAACTATTAGCAGAAAGGGCGAAAGTTGATGCAGATTTAGCAGTTGAATAATATTCATCGGCGTTAAAGATAATAATCACATTTTCTGTTCTTGCACTTGGGCGAGAAAGAATTGAACTCGTTAAAGTGGTGGTTGATTCATCAGCATTTTCTAGTGTTACTGTTTGAGATGCTTTAGCGATATAAACAGAACCAGTTACTACCTTTTCATTTTCTTTAACTTCGCTAATATTATAGTTATTGCTTCTATATGCGCCATTATCTAGTGCTTCTGTGGCATGAGTGAAGCCAGCATCGGTTACATAATCAACAAGTTTCATATTATTTGCTTCTTGATCACTATATGCACTTTTTTCACTAATTAGTTTTTCAAATTGCGCTTGATCATCTAATGATTTGCCATCAATTGTTTTTGTGGTTAGGGCAGTGTATCTAACATCTTTAAAGAACACAGTTCCTTTTGCATCTTCAATACCAATTCTGAGTTTAAAGTTTTGGCTGGTTTCACCAGTTCTAACATAGAATGTAAATTGTGTCCACACGCCAGTGCCAGAGGTGGTGTATTCTCTAATGAAATCTGAAATAACATTACCAGAATCGTTTATTAATTTTATTAACACTTTACCTGTAAAATTAGCATCTTCTAAACTATTTACAGTATAAACGCTTAAAGTGATTTTAGAAACAGCAGATGTTGAAACTGAGAAAATACTATCTGTTTCGTAATAAAATGAGTTTGTTTTGTCAGATTTTAAAGCATCACTAGGAGCATAAATTCCAAGCACATTAATTGGTTGAGATGGAGTTACGCCCTGAGGGTTGTTTGCATTGCCAAGTTTTGATGAAGCACTTGCAAAATTAACAGAGTTTGTTGAAACAACGCCAGAAACAATTTTAGCAGTTTCGCTATTATCGTAATTTTCAGTTTTACTAGTCCAGTTTGCAGGAGTTAGTGGGTAAGAGATTTCTTCGCTTGCATCTGTTATTTTAACGAAGTTGAAGAAACCATTTGGTATATTTGAAGATTGCAAAACAGAAATAGGGGATAAGTCTAGCCCATAACTAGATGAACTGTTTGAATAAGTTTCAGAAGTTATTTTTTCAACTTTTAATTGGTCGAAATAAACAGTTGAATTAGGACTTGCAAGAATTGCAATTTGCCCATTTAATGTTCTTAGGGCATTGCCACGAACATAAACGGCAATTTCAACCCAGTTATTTGTGCTGTTTGTGCCTTCGCTATATGCTGTTACTTTTCTTGTTTGTTTAAAGGTTGTACCGTCTTCATCATTACCGGTTGGAATTTTAGAAAGCACAGCAAGTGTTGCTTCAGCGTTTTTGTTTTTAGAATCGGCCTTCACCATAACGCTTACTCTATAAAAGCCAAATTGGTCGATAGTGAAGGTTGATTTGCTAATAAATCCAAGTGAATAAACAGAGCTTGTGTTGGTTATTTTTAAAACCTTGTTATTTTCTTCAAAGTTATTTAAAGAGCCAAGGCTTTCAATATCTGCTTCGGTTACAATTTCATAATCAAAATATAGCTTTTTATTTTCGCTATCTTTTAAATTATAAGCGTTAAAATAGTTTGAGGCAACGCTAGTTTTTAAATCTTCATCTGTGTAGTAATACCAGTATGCATCTGAGAAGGCAGAAGAAGAAGTGTTAAATTCGCTATTTGATTCAACTCCTGCAAGTTTTTTCTCTTCTTCAAAATGCTCGTAAATATTTATTTCGCTAAATCTAACAGTTGCATCTGGGGTTAGTGTTAGCATTTGCTTTTTATTGTAGTCGGCATCTAGTTTTGTTAAATTAGAAGAGCCATTTATTGTGTCTTCATTAATTTGATGATTTTTAAAATCTAGTTCGGTTAGTTCTTTTATATCAAGATTATCAAAAAGAACATAACCATTAAGTTTATTATCTGAAACGGCATTATTAGGGTCGATAGTGTTTGCAGAACCCAAAACTAAGCTGATTGAAACTGAAGGGTTTGAATCAGATGGGGTGGCAATAAACACATGCCTTTTTTGCCAAGCGCCATTAGTGTTTATTGGGCTAGATTCATAATCGATTCCGCCAGTAAGTTTAATAGATGCAGTAACAAGTGTGCTAGAAGATGTGTTTACATAGTAAGACAAAACATAATATCTATTTTTAGTGAGGTTGATAGATGATGAAGCGTTATAGAATAAATATGTTTTTTGCTCTTTTTCTTCCACAGTTTCAGTAACAGGGGCATCAGTTGCAAAAATTGCCAAAACATAGGTTTCGGTTCCTTCTTCAACTAAATCAATGTTTGTGCCATCTGTGGTGGTGGTTACGCCAGTTTTATCTTTAATATCTTTAAGAGAGGCACCAACCTGAGAGCCTGCAAAAGCCTCATCTGCATTGGTGGCATTAGTTTGCCTTAGCCAAGAAGCAGATGTTGCATTAAAGGTTAGGTTATTTGTTTCGCTGGTGGTTAGAATTGATGATGCCTCGTGGCCAGCAGCAAAGGCAACATTTTTAACGCTAAAAGCTAGTGCAAAAAAAGAAGAGAAACTTAAGCACACTGCAAGTGCAAGCGTTAAAATTAGTTTAGATAATTTTTTTGAGTGTTTCATTAATCGCATTTCCTTTATTTTATATTGATTTTATAATCTCAATTATTATATATAATTATAATATAAAAAGCAAATAAAAAACAGATTTTTTAAAGAAAAATTATAGATTTTACCTAAATAGAACAAACTATATAATATGAAAATTAAAACAAAAAGGTTTCTTCTAACTGCAAGTGGAGTGGTGGTTGGCTTAATAAATGGATTATTAGGTGCTGGTGGTGGAATTATTGTGGTGCCAATACTTAGATTTGTTTTGGGGCTTAATCAAAAAGAAGCGCAGGCAACTGCCATTTTTATTATTCTTCCTTTATGTGTTGTGTCTGGCATAATATATTTAATTTTAGGAAATTTTAGTGTTAATTTGGCAATTCCTGTGTTTATTGGCTCTGTTTTAGGGGCAATTATGGGAACATTTTTATTAGCAAAACTTAAAAATAATGTTTTGGTTTATATCTTCTGTGGAGTTTTAATACTCGCCGGAATAAGGATGATTTTTTAATGGAGTGGTTTTGGCTTTTTTTAGTTGGCGCTGTAAGTGGAGTTTTTGCTGGAATGGGTATGGGTGGCGGAACATTTTTAATTCCACTTTTAACTATCCTTCTTGGTGTTAATCAAAAAATAGCGCAGGGAATTAATTTAGTGGTGTTTATTCCACTTGCTGTAATTTGCCTAATAATCTATTTTAAAAGGCATTTAATAAAACTTAAAAATGTGTTTTGGCTTTATATTCCAGCAGTTTTAATTAGTGCTGTTAGTGCCTTTTTTGCTAGTAAGATAGAAGCAAATATTCTTAAAACTATATTTGGGGCTTTTTTAGTTGCGTTTGGTATTTTTTGGGCAATTTTAACTATTATTTTTCAAATAAAAGCCAAAAACAATAAAATAAAAAAGTAAAACCACGCTTAATTTAGTTGCTATTATTATTAGTTTTTGATAAAATAAATGCTAGTAAGAGTGGGAGAATTGTTATAATGGCTTTTGCGAATATTCGCGGGGTTTTTATTAGGGGAAGCCGAAAGGCTTTAAGAAATGCAAAAATCGCAGAAATTAAAACTTCTGCGAATTTTTGCGTTCCTTTAAAATATGGAATGGCGAGTGAAAGTAAGCCACTTGTTAGTGTTGGTGAAAATGTTAAAAAAGGTAGCGTTATTGCTTCACCAATAGATAACTCTTCAGCTTTTATTTATAGCCCAGTGTGTGGAAATGTTGTGGCTGTTGATAAACGAATAAACAGCAATGGGCAAGAGAGTATTGTTATTGAAATTGAGCCAAGCACGAGCAAGGCTTCATTATATTTTAAACCTATTGAAGAGCAAACGAAATCAAATCTGTTTGGAAGGCTTGTTGAATGTGGAAGCGTGGACACATGGGGCAAAAGGCTTCCTTCATATAAAAAATATTTAAGCGCAAATATTAGAAAAGCACAAACCCTTATAGTGAAACTTTATGATAGTGATGGGTTTGTTTATTCTAATTGTTTTATTGCAAAAAATTATGCAAAAGAAGTTGCACTTGGTGCTCTTTTATATTTAAAAATAAGCAATTGTGATGAAGTTGTGTTTACAGTTTTTGACGAGCAAGATAAAATTGTATCACAGCTTAAAAATGAATTATTAAATATTGGTGCAGATTTAACCAAAATTAGATTTTATAGAATAAGCAGAAAATATCCACTAGATGAAGAGCATTTGCTTGCTAAAATTATCACTAGAAAAACTGTTAGAATTGAGCATAATGTTGAAGATTTTGGCGTATTTGTGGAAAGTGCGCAAACTTGTCTTAATTTTTATAATGCTGTTTATAAAAATGAGCCAACAATTTCTAGTTTCTATACTATAAGCGGAAATACTTTTAAAAATGCAGGTGTTGTTGATGTTTTAAACGGCACTAAAGCGTTAGATATTTTTTCAGAATTTAAAATTAAGAATAAAGAGAAATTTTCTTCATTTGCTCTTGGTGGGGCAATGGCAGGGATAGCTCAGGTTTCTTTTGAGGCAGAATTGCCAATTAGCCAAACAAGTTTGGTTAGTTTTGAAGACAAAATTTATTCAGAACTTCCTTGCATAAACTGTGGGAAATGCACAAAAGTTTGCCCAACACGATTAGAGCCAATGGCGCTTGACACATACGCTGAAGAAAAAGACTTTGGACGAGCTAAAAAATGTGGAGCAGAAGCGTGCATAAATTGCGGGCTTTGTTCGTATGTGTGCCCAGCAAAAAGAAACCTTGCTCAGCGTATTAGTGATATGAAAGATAATATTATTATGGGGAGGACTATGTAGGTATGCGTTTATTTAAAGTTGGCCCTTCGCCTTTTGTTAAAAAGAATAATTCTGTTAAAATTTTATTAGAGCATATGATCTTAGTTTTGCTTGCCTTGTGTGTTGTTGGGGCGGTGTTTTGTGGCTATAGAGTGCTAATTCTTTTGCTCATAAGTTTAGTTAGTGCTTTTGTTTTTGAATTTTTATTTAATCTTGTGGTGCTAGATAAAAAGGGGCTAGATGATGATTTATCTAGCATAGTAACAGCTATTATGTTTACGCTTATAAGTGGGGCAAACACTCCACTTTATATGCCTGTTATTGCAATGTTTGTGGCAATAATTATTGTCAAAATGTTGTTTGGTGGTTTTGCAAAAAATATCTTTAACCCAGCTGGAAGTGGGGCTGTTGTTTCCATAAGTTTATTTGGTGCAGTTGCTAGCACATGGCTAACGGCTGGCATAAGTGGCAAATTTGCCGAAAACCCACTTAATAATATTGCAACTGGCAATTTTGCCAATTTTGAAATTTATGACTTTTTATTTGGAAAAGCTGGAACAATAGTTGGTGCTGTTTGCTTAATTGCAGTGCTTGCTGGTGGGCTATATTTAATAATAATGGGAGTTATCGATTTTAAAATTCCACTAATGGCTCTTTTAAGTTTTGCGGCAGTTGCATTTTTGCTAAATGGGTTTGATTTTAATATTATGCTTTGCTATTTAATTGGAAGCCCTGTGATATTTGTTTCATTTTTTATGCTAACAGACTACACAACAAGTCCTAATTCATTTTTAGGGCAACTTATTTATTGCCTTATTTTTGGAATATCTGCCTACTTTTTAGTGAAATATAATGTTCTTTATAGTGGAAGTGTGCTTTTAGCACTTATTTTTGCAAACGCATTTACTCCGCTTCTAGATAGGGTTATCCGCCCACGATATTTTGGTGAGGGGGTAAAGTATGGTCAATAAAAATGGTATAAACCCTGTTTTTGTGGCAACTCTTGCCGTTTTGCCACTAATTAATGTTGCATTTACATTGCAAGAAGTGGTGCTATTAGGATTAGTTTCTGCATTTACTTATATAATTGCGATATCTCTTATTTCAATACTAGAAAAGGTGGCAAACCGCAACCTTAGATTTTTTGTGTTTATGATTATTGCCTGTGCAATAGTTACAGTGTTTAATTATGTTTATGCAATTTTTCCTAATGTGCTTTATGTAGAGGCTGGCTCAAAAATAAATTATTGCCTGATTAGTGCAGGAATTTTAAGCATTGAAACGCTTTATTCTAATAGAAAAATGGCTTTAACTGGCTATTTTTATAAAATGCTTATGGGCGTGCCTGCATTTTTAGGCATATACTTTTTATTTGGTTCAATTCGTGAAATTTTAGGGCTCGGCAGTGTTTGGGGTGTTGAACTTGGTTTTCAAAGCATTGAATTCTTTAAAACTTCTTATGGTGCATTTATTTTACTTGCATTAATTTGTAGTTTTATTAATAGTTTTTATCTTCATTCTAGGGCTAAAAAGCATCAATATAATATGCTTGTTGAAAAATATAAAATGAAACTTAGCATGGAAAGAAATATTGAACGAACAAAAGCAGTAGATGCTAGTCAGCGTAAAAATTTTGGTGCAGACGAACTGATAGAAAAAAATAATGGCGAAAATGGAGGCAATGAAAATGAGTAATATTGTGTTTATTTTGCTTTCTGGCATTTTTGTTGCAAATGTTTGCACAACAAGTGGGGTGGCAATTCCTAGTTTACTTGCTTATAAGCGCAGTTTTGCCTACACTGCTTTAATGTGTGCACTATTTGCATTTATTTTACTTGCAAGTGGTGTTTCATATTTCTTTATATATAATTACATTTTGCTTAAATTTGATGTCCAATTTTTATCATTAATGGTTTTAACGGTTTTAATTGGAATATTTAGTTTTATTGGCTATTATGCTCTTATGGGCATCAATAAGCAGGCATTTTATGTGTATGAAAAAAGCTATACTTTTTTGCTTATGTTTGTTTCAGTTTTAGGGGTGCTTCTTACTGTTGTTGCCGATCAAGAAGTTATAAACTACATTTTAACACTTGTGTTTTCAAGCGTTGGATTTTTAATTGTGAACTTTTTGGTTTATGGTGCTTACTATAAAATTAATTCATTACAAGAGCCAAGATTTATGCGTGGGCTTCCATTGCTTTTAATAATGCTTGCACTGCTTGGAATAGTTTTTAGTGCCATAAATTATTTACTTTAAGGAGAAGTTATGGAAATTTGGATGATAATTGCAATAAGCTTAGGCGTGGCTATATTCACATTGCTTACAATTTTTATAATTGCAATAATTATTAAAAAAAATAAGCCTAAAAATGCCGAAGTAAGTTATATTACAAGTTTGCTTCCTGGAGTAAACTGTGGTGCCTGTGGAAGGGAATATTGTGCAAAATTTGCAAAAGATATCGTGGAAAATAAAGGGAAAGCAGAAGAATGCCCACTGTTAAGCTTTGAAAATAGAGCAAAAATTGATGGCGATTTTAGAGGAGATGCTATTGCAAATGTTAAACAGGTGGCAGTGGTGAAATGTAAGGGTGGAAACAAATGCCCAAATGTTTATGAATACACTGGCGCTAAATCTTGTGAAAGCCAAAACAAACTTCAAAGTGGTTCAAAAAGTTGCCCTTATGCATGCCTTGGTTGTGGAGATTGTGCAAAAGCATGTCCATTTAGTGCAATTTCTATTTCGGAAAGAGGTGTTGCTTATGTTAACTCCGAACTTTGCACAGGTTGTGGAAACTGTGTTGTTACTTGCCCAAACAAATTAATTAGTTTGGTGCCATACACTCAAAGGGCACTTATCGCTTGCAATAACGAAGACGACACACCAGGTGAATGCTTTAATTGTAAGGTTGGGTGCATTAAATGTAATCATTGCATAGAAATTTGCCCAACAGGAGCAATTAGTATGGAAAACGGAGTTCCTGTTATAAATGAAGAAAAGTGTATTCACTGCTATAAATGTGTGAGGGTTTGCCCAAATCATTGCATAACAAGAATATAAAAAATGCAAAAAAAATTTAAAAATAAAATCTTAACAAATATTCGTTGTTATGCTATAATATGTTTACATGAGTAGAAGGAGAAATGTTCAGTGGAAAAAGTTGCAGTTGTTTTAATTGATAGTTTTTGTGCTAAGCTAACCATTGCAAGCGTGCAAAATAACGAATGTTTTATGATTATAGATTCTGAAAAAGAGAATCTAAATTTAAGTTTAGAAGAAGGCTCTGATTATTTCCTTAAAAAAAGCCAAATTGATAACGCTGTTTTAGCACTTAAAAATTTTAGAAAAATATGTGAAATGCATGGTGTTAGCAAAGTTCATGCCATTGCAACATTTTCTGCAAACAATAAACCAAAAAACATTTATAGTTTTTTCGATGAAGTTTTTGATAATTGCGGTTTTAGATTTAACATTTTAACTGGTGAAGAGCAAAGCTTATGCATTTATAATGGCATTATTAATACATTTGATTTGCCAAAAGGTGTTATTTGTCATATAAGTCCTGAGGAAGTTAAATTTATTTTATATAATAGACGCATGATATTAAATGAAATAACACTGGATTTTGGCCCATTAACGCTTGCAGATAAATTTCCACTAGATGATGAGAGCAAAGAGCAAAACCTTAAAGAAATGGCACTTTTTGTTAGCGAAAAACTAGGCGAAATTGATTGGTTTAAAACTATTGAAGAAGAATATGCTATGGTTGGAAGTGGAACTTATTTTGAAGATATCACTTCAATGGTTAAGCGTATGAAAAAATATCCATTAGATTTAGTTTCGGGCTATAATCTTAATATGGACGATGCCGATAAAGTGTTTGCTCAAATAAGGCAAGCTCAGGTTGATAAAGCAAAAAAATTAAAAGGCATTAATGAAAAGCGTGCAGATGTGTTTGTGGCTTCAATGATAATTGCATTATGTGCATCAAGAGCCCTAAATAAAAATGAAGCAGTTATTTCTAGCAGGAATATTATTGAAGGTCAATTATTTAAAGAAGAAATTGCACTATCTCAAGAAAAACCAATTAGTGATGTTTTGGGATATTGTATGCAAGCGCAATCAAATTTTTTCAGCCCAGAAGACGATGCGCATAATAATCAGGTGTATAATCTATCATTGCTTTTATTTAGGCAACTAAAGGTGCTTCATAAACTTCCAAGAAGTTACACAAAAATTTTAAGACTTGCTTCATTTTTGCATGATTGTGGCAACAGAATAGGATACAATAATCACGCTAAAAATGGTTTTAATGTGATTCTTGGTGCAGATATTTATGGGGTTACGCATCGCGAGTTAGTTTTAGCGGGCTTTGCAATTGCAATGCACACAGGGCTGGAAATTCCTGTTAGTGAGTATTTAAAATATCACGATCTTATTTCAGAAGAAGATATAAATGCCGTTAAAAAGCTTGGAATTATTGTTAGGATGGCGGAAGCCTTTGATAGAACCAAAAATAATGTTATTGTGGATTTAAATTGCGATATTTTGGGTGATTCCGTTATAATGAAAACCATTGCTGTTGGCAATAATAGTTATGAAATTTCTAAGGCAAGTGAGTGTGCCAAAGATTTTGAGAAAAACTTTAATAAGAAAATTGAAATATTATAAAAAAGAGCCGTTTGGCTCTTTTTTAGTTAGAATTTATTTTATTCAATTGTTTTGTTTAAAATTTATTTGCTAACAAAATTAGTTTTGGTATATAATAATTACGAAAGAGGGGAAAAATAATGGCAACAATTATGTTAGCAATAAAAATGGGGTCTAGTTCAACCACAATATATAAACAAAATGAAGGCTTTTTGCTAAAAGAACCAAGCTTGGTGGCAATTTCTGGCTCGCCAAGAGGAAAAGAAGTTGTTGCTGTGGGGCTAGAAGCTAAAAGGCTTCAATCGAAAGTTAATGAGGATGGAGTAATTAGTGTTGTTGCTCCAGTTTATGAAGGCGTTTTAACCAACACCGAACTTGCAACGGCAATGCTTAAAACTTTTATAGATAAAGTTTGCCCGAAAAAATTATTTAAGCCAAATTTAAGGGCTATTGTGTGTGTTCCGCTAGGCATAACTATTTCTGAAAAGCTTGCTTTTGAACAAACATGTTATCATGCTGGAATTAGCGATGTGTTATTAATTCCTTCAATAGTTTGTTCTGCAATAGGAAATGGTATAGAAATTGGAAGCAACACTGCTAGTATGGTTGTTGGTATTGGTGCAGGGTGCACAGACATTGCAGTTGTTGGCGATAATGCGCTTATTGGTGGCGTTAATGTTGGCATGGGTGGAAGCAATATTGATAAAGGAATAGAGCAACAATTGTTAGCAAAGTTTAACTTTATAATCAGTGATAACACTGCAGAAAAAATTAAAAAGGAAATTGGAAGTTTATATATAAATGATTCTAGTGAAATCACAGTTTCAGGCCAAGATAGCATCACAAGGGAAGCAAAACAGTTAACTATCACTGCAAGCGATATATACCCAGCAATAGAGCATTATTATAGCAAAATAGCTGAAAGTATTGCTAGCGTTCTTTCTTCTTGTGCGCCAGATGTTGCAAGTGATGTGGCTAGGTGTGGCATAACTTTTGTTGGCGGAGATAGTAAAATTATGGGGCTAGAAAAATATTTTAAAACCAAATTAAATATTTCCATTAAAACCAGTGATGATGCTGATGATTTAGATATTATGGGTGCTGCAGAATTGCTTGAAGATTCCGATTTATTAAAAAAAGTTTTACTTAATATTTAATTTTTAAAAAATATAAAGAGTAAGACATATTTTGTCAATATGTCTTATTTTTTTATTATGCAAATTTTTCTTTAAAAATATAGAATGTTTTTAAGGAGAAGTTATGGGCAGACGAATTTTAATTGCAAGTGGCAAAGGTGGGGTTGGTAAAACCACAATAAGTGCAGGACTAGGGGAATCATTAGCAAAGCTTGGTGCTAGCGTGTGTGTTATAGATTTAGATTTTAGTTTTAATAATTTAGATATTGTTGCAAGCATTGAAAATAAAGTTGTGTATGACTTAGGGGATTATTTACAAGGAAAGTGCCGTTTAAAACAAACACTTATAGAGTTTAAAAGAGGATTAAATCTTTATTTTATTTCTAGCGCAAAGGTTGACACTGATAATATAGATATTGCAAAAATAGAAGAAGCCATACTAAAACTAAGTCAAATATTTGATTATATTATTTGAGACTCTCCTGCTGGCGCTTCTATTGGCTATAAAATTGGAGAAAAAGTTGCGACGGAAACTTTGCTAGTGGTGTGCCCACAAATTTCTAGCGTTAGAGATGCTTGTATTTTAAAAAACTCAATCTGTTTTAAAAAAAATATGGTAATAAAAATAATTATAAACAAAATTAGAGCGGATTTGGTTGCGTGCGATAAAATGTTAAACGCTAGCCAAATAGAAAAATTACTTGATTTAAATTGCATTGGTATTATTCCTGAAAACGACGAGTTTATAATAAACAGCAATATAAAATCTGTTTTAGGCAGTAGTGGAGAGATAGAAGAAGCGTTGTCAATTATTGCAGAAAACTTGCACTACAATAAAAATAGTAAGTTAGATTATTTACATAAATATAAAGGCATTTTAGGAAGAATTAGAGCAAAGCTTAAAAAGGGGGCATAAAAAATGAGTGAAAGTGATAGGATTGAAAGCAGGTTAAAACAAGTTTTAATTTTAGACAAAATGAAAAAGCAAATGGATGGATTAGAAATTTTTAGAAAAAACATTGAAGATTTTTTGCAAAATTATGCTAGCATAAAAGGCGCTCCCATGGTGGATATTTTTGTTGATAAAAACGGGCAATATAAAATAAAAATAGAAGCCACAGCAAGTTCGTTAATGCTTTAAAGATAAAATAAGCATGCATATTTTAAAATTAAAATAATAGAATTTAATGTATGTATAATGGCGTTAAAAATATAAATTGTGATGTTAAAGTCAAAAATGAAAATCGAGTTGTGTTAAGTAAAAAACAACAAACATTTTTTGGCTTTTTTTTAATTCTAATTGTGTGCTTTAATTTGCTAAATATCAGTTTGGCAAATAGCGATATAGGAACTTATGCAAAAAAAATAATAAACTTTTATGCGAGTTCAAATGATGATATAGGAAAAATAAAGTATGTAGATAGCCAAGAGAATGGAGCAAGTATGGTTTTTAATTTTATAGATATAGATTATTGTTTGCCTTTTAAAAATGGTGCAGTTTCACAAAATGATGATGGTAGAATTTTTGTTCAAGGTGGCTCAGATGTGATGGTTGTTTGCCCATATAAAAGCACTGTTAAAGAAATAGTAAATGAGAACTTAAAAAAAACAGTGGTGCTTGATTGTGGGTTTAGTGTTAATATGCTAATTATCAATTTAGATAATGTTGGTGTTAAAGTGGGTGCAAAGTTAAATAAGGGTGATAAAATTGGTGTTTGCTTTGATTCTCTTCTTGAAATAAAAGTTACTTTTAAAGGAAAACTATTTGATAAAATTAAAGTTGTGGATGGGAAATTATCATTATAAAGAAATAACAATTAAAGTTTATTATGAATATAAAAACGCAAAAATTATATAAAAATTCAAAAATATTGCAAAATTTTTCAAAAATAAAGAAATTTTTGCAGAAAAATATTATTTATTTTCATCCACTATATTTATTGCTTTTTGTTTTCTTTTATTTAACTAATAATTTAAAATTTTTTATTTGCTACACCCTTGTTGTGCTCCTGCATGAAACAGCTCATTTTATTGTGGCTAAAAAACTAGGGTATGTTTGCCATAAAATAAAACTTATGCCTTATGGTGCAGTGCTTGATGCTGAAACTGATGATTTTAGTTTTTATGATGAAATTAAGATTGCAATAGCGGGACCATTATGTAATTTATTTTTATGCTTAATTACTATTTGTTTGTGGTGGCTTTGGCCGGTGAGTTTTAATTACACCGAAGATTTTATGCTTAGCAATTTAGTAATTGGGCTGTTTAATTTGGTGCCAATTTTTCCACTTGATGGTGGCAGAATTTTGCTTGCCGTTTTAACACAAAAAACTGGCAGGGCTAGTGGCGTTAAAATGCTAAAAGCAATCACTGCTATTTTTGGGCTGGCCTTATTTATTGTTTTTATTGCTTCACTTTTTTTTAAGCCGAATATATCAATTGGCACAATGGGGCTTATGATGTTTTGGTCGGCCCTTTGTGGCGATAAACAAACCAGATTTGAGAGAGTTTCGTATTTATCAAAGAAGATTAAAAAATTAAATAGGGGGTTGTTTGTTAAAACTATTGTTATTAGTGAAGAGGCAAAATTAATTGATTTTGTGAAGATAGTAGATGGTAAGGCTTATTATATTTTTAAAGTATGTGATGCTAATTTTAAAGAAATAGGGCAAATAGATGAAAAAAAACTAAACGAATTATTACTTAAATTTTCGCCTGCCACAAAATTTAAAGATTGTTTTAACTAGATTTTTAGTATATATATAAATATTAAAAATTGTCTTGACAAAATACATTTAATTGTGGTATTATTCTAGCGTGCCACATGCGAAGGGCATATAAGTTTAGAGTTATTTATTCTAACGCCTAGTGCAGTGAGACTGGAGAAGAGGAGGAAAATGTAATGTACGCAATTGTTGAAGTGGGCGGAAAGCAATATAAAGTTGAAGCTGGCAAATATTTTTACACTGAAAAATTAGATGCAGAAGTTGGATCAACAGTAGAACTAAAATGCTTGCTAAAATCAAATAATGGCAAAGTTTCAGTTGGAAGCCCAGTTGTTAAAAATGCTAAAGTGGTTTGCGAAGTTTTAGAGCATGGTAAAGACGACAAAGTTGTTGTTTTTAAATATAAAGCTAAAAAGAATGAACGCAAAAAACAAGGTCACCGTCAACCTTACACTAAATTGATGGTAGTTTCTATAGATTAGTATGACAAAAGTTAAAATAGTAAAACAAAATAACAAAATAAAAGAAGTGGAATGTGATGGCCACACAGGCTATGGTGTTTATGGTGAAGATATAGTTTGTGCTTCACTGTCTAGTGTTGTTCAAACTGCACTTTTAGGATTGCTTGTGGTGGCAGGAATTAATGTTGATGTTTCACGCCTTGATGAAAGGGGTTATTTAAAGTTTACTATAAGTGATAATCTTTCAGGTGATCAAGAAATAAAAGCAAATGCAATACTTGATACAATGCTTTGTGGGATTAGTGATTTAGTGGAAGGTTATTCAGATTTTATTGAATTGGAGGTAATTTAGTTATGTTTATTAACATTCAACTGTTTGCTCATAAGAAAGGTGGCGGTTCAACTAAAAACGGCCGTGATAGTAACGCTCAAAGGCTTGGTGTTAAAAAGTTTGCTGGCGAAAAAGTTTTAGCTGGTAACATTATTGTTCGTCAAAGAGGAACAAAATATCATCCAGGCAACAATGTTATGATTGGTAAAGATGATACTTTATTTGCAACCATTGATGGCGTTGTTAAATTTGAAAGATATAACAGAGATAAACAGCAAGTTTCAGTTTATGCTGAATAATAAAAATAATATAAAATGTGTGGTTAAATTGTTTTATGCAAATTTGCTTCACATTTTTTTGTGCATATTTATTTTATTGACAACTTGCTAAATATTTGTTTATAATTTAAAAGAGGTAAAACAAAAATGAAAGATGCTGAAAAAGCTAAAATAACTGCAACACTTTTAGATAACAATGCCATTATAAAAGCAGATGGTGATGAGTTTTTTGCCAATTTAAAAGAAGATGAAGCTTTTAAATATTTTGTTAGCGATATGGTTAGTGGAAAAACAAATGTTGTGGAAGATGATGAAGATGGTGGAATTAGAATTGAATTTCCAATGGAAAAGGCCGCAGAAGTAAAAATTGAAAAAGCCACAGAGGAAGACATTTTAAAAGAAGGCAGAGCAGATGTTATTTCAAACAATACCGAAACTGTTTTGAGTTCTAGTGATGTTGCAGAAAGGGGCGCAAGTGGGGCAAATTCATTTGAACAAGAGAGCTTTAATAATTCTGAATTGGAAGAAAACTCTTCTAACAATATAGATAATAATTTAAATGCGACGGCGGCTGATTTTGATTCTTCAATTAACCTAAATGAAAATAGTTCAAATGAAAAGCAAGAAAGTGGTGATATATATAAAGAAGAATATGCAGAAAAACAAGAGTTAGATAAAGGTCAAACTTCCATCTCAAATGAATATTTCACAGAAAATAAGGCATCAAAAGAAGGTTTGCAGGAATCTATTAAATCCGAGCCAGTGGGTTATGATAAGCAAACAGAATCAAATGAAGTTGCAGATTTAAATGAAGAAGAAAAGCCTAGTGAGGAATCAGATTTAGACCGTGAAATTAGAGAAGAAATGGAACGAATGAAAAATGAAGGTTTAATGCAAGATAACTCTAAAATTGTGATAGATAAATATGATGAAGACGAAGATAGTATGAATTACTAAGTTTGATTAATAAAAAAGGAGCTTATGTTTAAGCTCCTTTTTTAATGCCACCAACCGTGCTCTTTTTGGCTTTCAATTTTTTTATTTATTTTGTGTTTGTAAAACAGGCCATACTCTTTTTTTGCATCTAATTCAGCTTGCTCATACCTATATAAATTTGCTTTAAGTGTTTGGGCAAAAGCTTCGTCGTTTCTATATTTATATGCTAATTTTTTAAGCATTTTAATTGTAAATTTTTGAGCATCTCGCTCAATTGGTTGAAATGAATAAATAGTTGCATCTGTGTTTGAAGAAAAATAACCTTCATAGTTTTTCTTCCATGCTTTAGCCTTAAAGTTAAGTGGGCTAATTTTGCTATTGATAACGTTATATTGATAAGCGTGCCGGCCTTCATGAATAATGGTTTCAAGAGCGTGGTATCTGAGTTCGTGCTTATATAATAAATTCTCATTTATAAATAAAATCCTTTTTCCGCTTTGAACTTGAAACATTCCAAAACAATTCCAATTGGGATCCGGGTGGACAATAACTGGCAATGGTTCTCTATGAGCTTTTTTGGCAAGCTTATTTTCTAGAGCTTGAAGAATTTTTAATCTTTTTTCTATGGAATAATTTTGCCAATGGCTTCCCTTAAATTTTGAATATATAAAAAGC
>JAFSXW010000052.1 GCA_017443885.1 Clostridia bacterium
ATCCACGGCAAGAGCCCCACCTGCGGGAACACTTGTTGTTTTAGCCACTTTTAAAATTAAGCTATCTAGTTTTTCTAATTCTGCTTTAAGAAGCCCACTAGCCGTGCTTTCTTCCTTCGATTTAAAAGAATTAGAACAAACAACTTCGGCTAAATTTGTGCTATGATGTGCAGGTGAAAACTTTTGTGGTTTCATTTCGTAAAGAGTAACGCTAATGCCTCTTTTTGCCAATTGATAGCAGGCTTCACAACCAGCGAGCCCGCCACCAATTACAACTGCCTGATTATTCTTCATTTTCTTCCTTTACTTCTTCATTTGCTGAATTTATATTTGCTTCTGGCTTTTTAATAGGCTCTTTTCTAGAATAATCACACTTAGGACATTTTATCATTTTATTCACAGAAAAAACTTTAACTATCATATCTTCGCCACAATTTGGGCATTTTTCGCCAGCAGGGGCATCCCACGCACGCCAATCGCATGATGGATAACCTTCACAACCATAAAACACTTTTCCGGCTTTTGTTTTAAGTTGTTTCACTGGTTTTCCACATTTTGGACAAGTGCCATAATCTTTTGCGTGCTCATTATATGTTTTAGTGTTTTTGCAAGTTGGGAAATTTGGACAAGCCAAAAACTTACCATATTTGCCTGTTTTAATAACCATTTTTGCCCCACATTTATCGCAAACAACATCACTTTCTTCGTCTGGCATATGGTCAACATAACTATCTTTAAGGGCAACTCTAAGTTCTTTATCAAAACCAGTGTAGAATTCGCCAACAACATTTTGCCACACTTTTCCGCCATATTCAATATCATCTAGTTTATCTTCCATTGTGGCAGTGAATCCAATGTCCATAATGTTTGGGAAGAATTTAATTAGCATATCCACAACTTTTTTACCTAGTTCGGTGGCTTTTAGGGCTTTACCTTCTTTTTCGGCATAATTTCTGCTCATAATAGTTGAAACTGTTTGAGCGTATGTTGCTGGCCTTCCTATTCCCTTTTCTTCCATTGCCTTAACTAAACTAGATTCTGTGAATCTTGCTGGTGCCTTTGTGAACTTTTGCTCTGGCTTTAATTCTTCAGTTTTAAAAGTATCATTTTCTTCAATATTTGGAAGTTTAGATGAAACTTCATCTTCACTATCTTCTGGTATGTTATTATATAAAACAGTGTAGCCATCAAATATTAATGCTCTGCCTGTGGCTCTAAACTTATGGCCACCGCTTTCTATATCCACGCTTAAAGAGTTGTATGACGCATCTGCCATTTGGCTGGCAAGAAATCTATCGTAAATTAATTTATATAATTTATAGAAAGGCTTACCAATTTTGCCTTCTAGGCTTTCTGGAGTTCTATCTAGCGTGATTGGCCTAATTGCTTCGTGCGCATCTTGGGCATCTTTTTTATTTTTATAAACTCTTGGTGCACCAGGCAAATATTTATCGCCATATTTATTTGTGATATATTCTTTTGCTCTTTGTGCTGCTTCTGGCGAAATACGCACACTGTCTGTTCTGATATATGTAACAAGTGGAACTTTGCCCTCGCCTTCAATATCAACGCCTTCGTATAGCCCTTGTGCTGTTTGAGTGGTTTGTTTTAGGCTCATACCAAGTTTATTAAGTGCATCTTGTTGCATAGTGCTTGTTGTAAATGGAGCGCTTGGATGAGAACTTGTGATGCTCTTTTTAACGCTTGTGGCGGTAAAGGTGCCTTTTTTCACATCTTCTAAAATAGCATCCATTTCTTCTTTGGTTTTTATCTTTTTATCTTTGCCATCTAGCAAATATGCTTTAACTTTTTCTTTTTCGCCTTGTTTTAAAAGAACGGCAGTAAGTGTCCAATACTCTTCTGGTTTAAAGTTTTCTATTTCTCTTTCTCTATCAACTAAAAGCCTTAAAGTTACCGATTGAACTCTTCCCGCAGAAAGGTTGCCTTGAATTTTTTTGCAAAGCAGTGGAGAAAGTTTATATCCCACTAATCTATCTAGCACCCTTCGTGCCTGCTGAGCATCAACAAGGTTTATGTCTATTGCTCTTGGCTCGCTTAAACCTTTTTGAACGGCATTTTTACTAATTTCATTAAAAACTATTCTGCAAGTTTCATCTTCTTTTAGGCCTAAAATTTTGCTCATGTGCCATGCTATTGCCTCACCTTCTCTATCAGGGTCGGTTGCAAGAAGCACGCCATCGGCTTTTTTTGCAACGCTTGTCAATTGCTCAACAAGTTTCTTTTTATCTGGCATAATTGTATATTCTGGTTTAAAATTGTGTTCTATATCCACACCTAAACCCTTTGCTGGTAAATCTCTTATATGCCCCATGGTGGCAACAACTTTGTAGCCTTCGCCTAAATATTTTTCAACACTGGCTTTTTTATTAGGGCTTTCTATAAATACAACTTTCATGTTTTCTCCTTTTAGTCGCTAAAAATCATTGTAACACAATTAAAGTTAGTTTGGCAAATTTATTTTAGCAAAATAATTGCCAGGAAGTCTTTTTATTATTCCATTAATTTCTAGCTTTGAAAGCAAACTAATTGCCTGCTTGCTAGAAATTTCCGTTTCTTCGCAAATATCATCTAAATTTTTTTCTTCACTATCTAGGCAAGATAATATTAAATTTTCTTCCATACTAAACTGAACGCTATTACTATTAGAATTATTAATATTTGCTTCTAAATTAAGCCTCGCAAGCACTTCTTGTGGCGAAATTGTGAAACAATGCGGAAGTTTTCTAATTAAATTATTACAACCAATGCTTGCATAACTATTAATATTTCCTGGAAGCACAAATAATTCTCTATTTTGCTCTACACAATCAGTGGCTGTTTTAATTGCTCCGCTTTTTTCGCCAGCCTCAATAACAATAGTTCCAAGGCTTAACCCACTTATTATACGATTTCGCTCTAAAAATGAATATGCTTGTGGCCTTATTCCTATTGGATATTCACTAACAAGTGCTCCACCATTTTTCACAATTTCTTCACTTAAATTATAATTTTGTGATGGATAAATATTATCTAGCCCGCCAGCTAACACTGCAATGGTTGGTTTTTTAGAGCCAATTGTTGTTTGTGCACAAACAGTATCAATACCAAAAGCAAGCCCACTCACTGAAACCAGCCCATTTTCTGTTAATTTGCTAGTGAAATATTCACACATCTCTCTGCCATACCTTGTTGGGCGTCTGGTTCCAACAATTCCAATGCAGTTTTTGTTTAAAACATTTGCATTGCCCTTTACATATAACACAAGTGGAGCATCGATAATGTTTAAAAGCAACGATGGGTATTTACTGCTTTCTTTTGTGATTATCTCTATGCCTGCATTATCGTGCGCATCAATAATTTTTTCTAAATAATTTTCATTTAAGGTTTTAGTTATGCTTTCAATTTCTTTTGCACTAAAAAACTCCGAAATTTTAGTTATATTATTTCTTAAAAATGTTATATAATTTTCTTCGTTATTATTTTGCAAAAAAGATAAAAGCACATCTCTTTTTTTGTGCACTAAATTTAGTGAATCTAGCCATATTAAATTACGCTCTTGTTGTGTGTACATCATATCCTCTTAAAGTTGAATTTTTTCAATATTTCTGTAGCTTATTGCCTCTGTTATATGTTCTGGTTTTATATTTTCGCTATTTTCTAAATCGGCTATAGTGCGTGCAACTTTTAAAATGCGGTTATAACCCCTAGCACTCATATTAAACCTATCAAAAGCATCTTCTAAAATCTTTTTAGATTGCTCGTCTAGTTTGCAATATTTATTAATATGGCGAGTTGTCATTTTTGCATTGCAATAAATGCCGTCATTTTTAAAACGCTCTAATTGAATTTTGCGAGCGTTATTCACACGCTTTTTAACTTCGGCACTTGTTTCTTCGTGGCTTTCAGAAGATAAATCATAAAACTTAACTCTATCAACATCAATTTTTAAATCTATTCTATCTAAAAGTGGCCCACTTAATCGGCTTAAATATTTATGAATAGAAGAAGGCGAACACGAACACTGCAATTCCCTCGAACCATAATTCCCACAAGGGCATGGATTCATGCTGGCAACTAAAATAAAGTTTGCAGGATATGTGATTGTTTTGGTGTTTCTTGCAATAGTTATAACTCCATCTTCAAGGGGTTGCCTTAATGTTTCTAGTGATTGCTTTGAATATTCTGGCATTTCGTCTAAAAACAACACGCCGTTATGAGCAAGGCTAATTTCGCCTGGTTTTGCCTTATTCCCACCACCAGTTAGTGCCACCGTGGTTGCTGTGTGGTGCGGAGACCTAAACGGCCTTGCCGTTACCACGCCTTTATTTAAATCTAGCGTTCCTGCAACGCTGTGAATTTTTGTTATCTCTAATGCTTCTTCAAAAGTTAAATCTGGAAGTATTCCAGGAACACACCTTGCAAGCATTGTTTTCCCACTACCCGGAGGGCCAACCATCAATATATTATGCCCACCACACGCTGCAATTTCCATTGCTCTTTTTGCCACAAATTGCCCACGCACTCGGCTAAAATCCTCGCTTAAAATTGGGCTTTCTTCTGGCTTCCATTCTTTTATTTTTATAGGCTCTTTTGTGATATTTCCATTTAAAAAATTAAACACATCTAATAAATTAGAAAAACTAAAAACATTAATTCCATCTATAAAACTAGCTTCTCCCTCGTTTCCAGAAGGAATAATAAAATTAGTGTGCCCACTGTTTTTTGCAGAAATTAATAGTGGCAAAAGCCCATTAATCGCCCTAATTTTGCCATCTAAACTCAGCTCTCCAATAACCACAAAATCTTTATACTTTTGGCTTTTAATTTGCTCACTTGCAACCAAAATACTAATTGCAATGGCTAAATCAAAAATTGGGCCTTCTTTTTTGGTGCTAGCTGGTGCAAGATTAATTGTTATGCGCTTACTAGGAAAGGCAAGCATACTGTTTTTAATTGCAGATTCAACCCTTTCTTTGCTTTCTTTAATAGCTGTGTCGGGCAAACCAACAATATCATATTTAGGGAGGCCAGATTTAATATCAACTTCAACTTCAACTAAATATCCTTCTAGCCCATTTAAGCCAAAACTACTAACTAATCCAACCACTTAAAAATCTCCTTCAATTTATCTTATCACACTACTTAATTTTTTGCAAGAAAAAGATAAAATGAAATTTAAAATGGCGGTTTTCTAAATTTTTTTATAAATCTTATTATGAAATAATAAACGTATAAACTTATTCATAACTATAAAAAATTTAAGTTCTATTTAGTAAAAAACAACCCTTTTTCAGGTTGTTTTTTAATTATTTTTCAACATCAATGCTTTATTTTACATTATAAAAATTTTAATTTAAATAAAACATCAACTCTTCTTTTAAATTTTCTATTATTTTCTTTTCTAGCCTAGAAATATAACTTTGGCTAATATTAAGTTTATCTGCCACTTGTTTTTGCGTTAATTCTTCGGCATCAGAAGAAAGCCCAAATCTTAAATTCATAATCTGCATTTCTCTTTCATTTAATTTTGAAAGTGCTTTTTTAAGCACTTGTTTTTCTATGTCGTTATCATAATTTTTGCTCACTTCATCTGGTGGCGTGCCAAGACAATCGCTTAGTGTTAGTTCATTTCCATCGCTATCTGTGTTTAGTGGATCTTCTAAACTAACCTCTCGCTTTTCTTTAGCCTTTTTTCTTAAAAACATTAAAATTTCATTTTCTATGCAACGACTGGCATATGTTGCCATTTTTATATTTTTATCGCTTTTAAAAGAGCCAACGGCTTTAATTAACCCAACTGTGCCAACGCTAATTAAATCATCCATATTAATGCCGGTGTTATCAAATTTTTGTGCTGTGTAAACAACCAGCCTTAAATTGTGTTCTATAAGTTTTTGTCTTGCATCTAAGTTGCCTTCTTGCACGGCACACGCTAAACTTTGCTCTTCATCTTGTGAAAGTTTATCTGGCAAAATATTTGCCCCAAGAGAAATATAGAATAAAGCATTATGTTTGGCAATTTTCATTTTAATTTTTTCTATTATCTTTTTTATAATGTTTAGCATTTTATTTCCCTCCATTTTAAGCTAACATACACGGATGCAATAATGCATCATAAGAAATGCTATCGCAAAAGTTATAATCTGCAACGCCAACCATCACATTGCTAATAAATTTTTTGCCTTTAAATTCGTATTCGAGTTTATGTGGTGCAAACACAAGCATTGGCTTAGTTTTTCCACTAAGTGTTGAATATTGAATAAAATGTGCTGTTTTAAGTTCTTTATTAGGATTGGTTTGGTTTTCTTCTATTTTCTGTAGCACTTCCTTTGTTAAAACATTTTTTAAGGCACTTTTTGAAACAATTATCACTGGAAGCCCTGTTTTATTATCAAACAATCTATTTCCACTATCTATAAAGCCATTAAAAACTGCCGTGTGCCCATTGAGTTCTAGCGTTACTTTTGCCATAAAATTAACGCAATCGCGCCGTCTATAAAAATGTCTTGCAATAATGCTAATTAGCCAAATATATGCACTTATAATTAACAGCATTAGCCCTAATGGAATTTTTGCATCATAACCCATACTTGAATAATTTGTGTTTATGTTTCCTCCAACAAGTAAAATTAAGCTCACGCATGCCCCACCCATTAAGAAAGTTAGCGACACAAAAACAATTAAACTAATTGCAAAAGTTTTAAAGTTTTTAATTTTATATGCAATAAGCACCATCATTATTCCAAGTGCACATTTAGTTAAAATTAAAAGCCACATTTGCATATTTATAAGTGGCAATAAAACAGCCACTGCAGTGCCTAGCATAGCAGATAAAATTAACCTTAATTTATTTGCTTTTAGGTGAAGACATTTACTCGTGATCAATAGCAGTAAAAAATTAATTATTAAATTGTCTATCACAACATATTCAATATAAATCTTCATACCATAATTTTACGAAATAAAAATAAAACCACCGTTTAAAAATTTTTGTGGTTTTATTAATTTCTTCACAACTTTTGGCAAATAATAGATTTTTAAATAACTTTAAAACAATCCTTTTATTTTGCCACTGCTATCTATTTGCATATCTTCACTAACAGGTTTTTTAGGAAGTGCTGGCATTAAAAGCATACTTCCACAAATTGCCACTAAAAAGCCAGCCCCGCCCCTAATTTCTATATTTTTTATAGGAAGCACAAAATTTTCGGGCACATTTAGAAGGTTTTTATCGGCACTTAAACTAAATTGAGTTTTCGCCATAATAATTGGCAGTGTATCTAATTTTAATTTATTTATAGTTTTTATATCTTCTTTCGCTGTTTCGCTTAATTCTATATCTTTTGCGCCATAAACCTTTTTAGCAATATCTCTAATTTTATCTTCCACGCTTTCGTTATAGCTATATGCAAAATGCAAAGGTTTATTATTGCTTTCGATGGTTTTTAGCACTTCTTTTGCTAATATAATAGCGCCTTTCCCTCCATCTGTGAAAACTGAATTAACTATAACTTCACATTTGTCTTTTAAAGCGTTTTTCACAGCACTAATTTCATTAATGGTGTCTGTTTCATATTTATTTAATGTTACCACCACTGGCACATTATACACATTTTTTAAAACATCTATATGCCAAACTAGATTTTTAATTCCTTCTTTCACTGCCGTTATATTTTCTTCATTTAAGTTCTCTTCACTGGCTCCGCCATGAAGTTTTAAAGCAGGAATTGTTGCCACCACCACTGCACAGGCTGGTTTCTCATTTATTTCTCGGCATTTAAAATCTATAAACTTTTCTGCACCTAAATCTGCGCCAAAGCCCGCTTCGGTTATAACATAATCTGCTAAATTAAGTGCTGTTTTTGTGGCTATAACACTGTTTGCTCCGTGTGCAATATTTGCAAAAGGCCCTAAATGAACAAGCGCTGGAGTTCTCCCAAGTGTTTGAACAAGGTTTGGTTTTAAGGCATTTTTTAAAAGAATAGCCATTGCTTCTGTGGCATTTAAACTTTTAGCATAAACGGGATTGTCGTTTTCATCAAGCGCCACAATAATATTATCTAGCCTGTTTTTTAAATCTTCAAGAGACGTTGCTAAACACATTATTGCCATAATTTCACTTGCGGCAGTAATATTAAAATGTTCTTTTCTTGAATATTTATTACTGCAAATTGTTAAATCTCTAAGTGCACGATCATTTACATCTAAGCACCTAGAAAAGAAAATTTTATTTGGATTAATTTTAAGAGTGTTTCCAAAATAAATATGATTGTCTATCACCGAACACAAAAGATTGTTTGCGCTAGTTATTGCATGAAAATCTCCCGTGAAATGAAGATTAATTTCTTCCATTGGAACAATCTGAGAAAATCCACCACCAGTGGCCCCTCCCTTCATTCCAAAAACAGGCCCTAAAGAAGGCTCCCTAAGTGCCAAACAAACCTTCTTTTTTAAAATAGTGAAAGCATCGCCTAAACCAATGCTAACTGTTGTTTTGCCGTTGCCTGCTTTAGTTGGATTTATGCTTGTAACTAATATTAATTTACTATGGTTGTTTTTTGCCATTTTGGGCTCTACTTTTGCAATATATTTGCCATAAAAATTTAAATCTTCTTTTTTTAGATTCAATTTTTTTGCTATCTTTTCAATTTGTAGTATTTTAGCATTTTGACTTATTTCTATATCTGAAAGCATTACATTTTCTCCTTTTTTAATTTCGGGCAATAAACAACCTAGTTTTTTTATGTTAACAAATAATCTCTAATTTTAAACAACATATCATTTAAAACAGCTAGTTTATTCTTTGCCATCATCATATATTAAAACTGGATCGTGATTTATTTGGTCTGTTGATGTTAAAAAATATTTTATATTATGCCTTAAAACTGAAAGAGCATAGTTATTATTTTTGCCATGAAGATGCCCATAAATAACATAATCCACATTATGCTCTTCAAACAATTTTGTAAATGCCGTATCTTCAAATTTAGCATTATATGGTGGAAAATGGAACATACAAAACACAATATCGCCTTCGTTTCGGCGTTTTTCCATATCTTCTAGTGTTAAATTAAGCCTAATTACTTCTCTGTCAAAAATCTTCTGGTCTTGCTCGGTGTATGGTTTATTCACTTCCCTCACCTGCCAGCCACGCGTGCCACAGAAAATGCAGTTGTTAATTTTAACACTATTATTTTGAAGTGCTATTATGCTTTTTGGCAAAACTTCTTTAACTTTAGTAAGAGAATTCCACCAAAGTTCGTGATTTCCTTTTATTATAATTTTTGTTCCCGGAAGCGAACCTAAAAAATTTAAGTCTGCCTTAGCGTTTTCTAGTTTTAATGCCCAACTAATATCGCCAGCCACCAAAACAATATCGTTTTCGCCAACTTTCTTGCGCCAATTTTCTTCAATTTTTTGAGCATAGTTAGACCAACCATCACCAAAAATATCCATTGGCTTATCGCTATCAAAACTTAAATGTGTGTCGCTAAGCGCCCAAATTTTCATTGTCGTCTCCTTTTGTATTTTTGTGCAAAATAAACATTTATTTTTAGTTTTTCTTGCAAAATTATAATTAATTTTCTAAAATTTGCAATATTTTATTGCAAATTTCTTTCTTACCATATCCTGTTTCACTGCTTATTATTATTATATTCTCTTGCCCAGTTTTAAGAGTTTTTGCAATTTCTAGTTTACATTTTGCCATTTCACTCTTTTTAATTTTATCTTGTTTGGTGGCAACAAGTATCACCGGAATATTATAATAAACTAAATAATTAAGCATTTCTAAATCTTTACTACTAGGTGTGTGCCTAATATCTAAAAGCAAAATGCAAGCCTTTAAATTTTTGCTTGTGCTTAAATAATTATTAATCATATTTGCCCACTTATTTTGTTCTTCTGTTGTGGCTTTTGCATAACCATATCCGGGCAAATCCACAAGCAAAAATTCATCATTAACGCTAAACAAATTTATAAGTCTTGTTCTGCCTGGCGTGCTAGATGTTTTTGCCATTTTTTTATTTTCTGCAAGCATATTTATAAAACTAGATTTGCCAACATTGCTCCTGCCAACTATGGCTATTTGAGCATTATTTAGTTCATCTTCTTTGCCACTTGTTTGTGATAAAGATTTTAAAAATTTTATATTTTTAACTTCCATTTTTAACCTTTTGTGATTATTTTTTAATTTCGTTTTTTTGAAAAAATATCAATTTTAATTCAAAATTTGATGATTTTTTATTAAAAACATTAATTTTTAGTAACGCTTAAATCTTTGAGTATTCTAGAATAAATACTTCTTGCGCCTATATCGTTTTTATATCTTATAGATTTTTGTTTACCAATAAAACTTAAATTTTCTTCTTTTAAACCAAGCTTTATCACTTTTTTATTTAGGCCATTTTTTGCTACTATATCACACATAATACTACCAAGCCCACCGGTTGTAAAATGCTCTTCAAGGGTGTAAATTGTGGTATAATTTTTTATTATCTTTTTAATTTTTTCTTCATTTATTGGCTTTAAAACAGGCACACTAAAAACTGCAACTTTAATTCCATTCATAAGTTCTAAAAATTTTGAACCAACCATTGCTTCACGCAGAATTGGGCCTGTTGCAAATATTATGCCGTCTTTCCCTTTTTTTGCTTCACAAACATCACTCACTTCATAATTATAAGTTATTTTTCCATTTTTCTTTTTTGAAATTTTTTCATCAATTTCTTCTGGCTCTGCACCTTTTTTATTAAGCCTTAGATAGCAAGGCCCATCATCTTCAAGCATGGCTTTTGTGCAAACTTCACACTCTTCTTTTGTGGCTGGGCTAAAAATTTTCATATTAGGCATTGCATTCATGCAAGCAATATCTTCTGTTGAATGATGCGTGAATCCAAGTGGTCCATACTCTACCCCTGCACCAATTGAAATTATTTTAACATCTGCATTATTATAGCAAACAAGATTTCTAATAAATTCAAGCACCCTTAATGTATCAAAATTGCCAATTGAATAAATAACAACCTTTTTGCCCGAAAGAGCAAGCCCTGTGGCTGTGCCTATCATATTTTGCTCACTTATGCCACAATTTACAAATCTGTCTTTATATTTTTCTTCAAAACTCTCCAATGCGCCAGCCCCTAAATCACCAGTAAGAAGCATTAAATTTTTGTTTGTTTTGGCATATTCATTTAAAATATTTAAAACAGTATTTCGCATAATTAAGCCCTCCCCCTTAGTTCTGCAAGCACACTATCTAGTTCTTCATCTTTAACATATTTTGCATGATAATCGTTATTATTTTCCATCATTTTAACGCCTTTGCCTTTAATGGTTTTTGCAATTATTGCAAGTGGCAAAGAATGCTTTTTATTTAGGGCAAGTTTTATTTGTTTGTGGTTGTGGCCATCAATTTCTATTGTTTCAAAACCAAATGCAGAAAAACGCTCTGCCATATTGCTCATATCTATAATTTTTTTAGAATCTCCCATGCATTGCAAATGGTTATCATCAATAATAATGGTGAAATTATCTAATTTTTTTGCAGAAGCAAGCATAACAGCTTCCCAAACACTACCTTCATTGCATTCTCCATTTCCAACTAGCACAAAAACCTTAGAATCGCTTTTATCCAGCTTCCTAGCAAGTGCCATTCCAACGCCTGCACACACGCCTTGCCCAAGTGAACCAGTGGATAATTCTATGCCTGCATTCCCAGTTTTCGAAACATGCCCAGAAAACTTACTTCCATCTTGATAATAAGTTGAAAGCAATTCTTCTTTATTAAGCACGCCAATTTCCGCTAGCGCACTATAAACAGCAAGCCCTGCATGCCCCTTACTTAAAATAAATTTATCATAAAAAACATCTGTGCCTTTTTTATTTTGCCTTAATGTTTCGCCATATAAAACTGCCAAAATATCTGCAATAGAAAACATAGAGCCAATATGGCTTGCTCTTGCTTTATTAGTTGCAATTATGCAATCTTCCCTTATTTTTTCTGCTAAATCTATTGTATTCATATTTTCCCCTTACACACATAATTTTCCACTTTCTATTTTATTATAATTTTTGCCATAAATCAAATAAAAAGACGCATTAAATAGAAATCAGTTAGCAAATAAAAGTTAATGAAGCATTTAACATTTAATAAAGAAAAAAGAGCGAGTCTTGCGACGGGCGTACTCCTCGTACTCCCGAGCATGCAAAACTCGCATTTTCTGCACTTATTCACTAAATTTAAAGGTTTTTACCTAATGAAACTTCCTCCTCATAAACGCCGGAATATCATCATCATCAACCATAATTCTGTTTGAAGAAATACCCATATCTTCAACTGGTTTTGAAGGCGTTGCTGGTTGCTGTTGTTTGTCTTCCTTTTCTTCTTCATCACCAAACATTTTAACGCCTTCTTTTTGTGGTTCTTTTTCATTTAAAATATCACTAGAGGAAAGTTCTTTTGTGTTTAAAAAATTTGCAAATTTTTCTTTATCAAAAATACTATCAGTTATTGGGCGAAGTGTTTGTTCCTGCACTGATTTAACTTCTGCATCTTGTTTTGCAAGTGTTTCAAAATTACTATTTTCAAAGCCTGTTGCAATAACTGTTATCTTAATTCTATCCTTATATTCTTCATCAATGGTTGCACCAAAAATTGTGTTAGCAGAAGGGTCAACAACTTCTTTAACAAGCTTAACCGCTTCATTAACTTCATCTAGGCTCATATCAAAGCCACCGCAAACATTAATAATAACTGCCTTTGCACCTTCAATAGTGGTTTCAAGAAGTGGGCTAGCAACAGCCTGCCTAACGGCATCAACATTTCTGCCTTCGCCTTTACTTTCGCCAATACCCATATGAGCAAGGCCTCTATTCTTCATTACTGTTCTAACATCTGCAAAATCAAGGTTTATGAGCGATGGCGTTGCAATTAAATCTGCTATACCTTGAATACCTTGCCTTAAAACATCATCTGCATATTTAAAGGCATCAACAAAGCTTGTCCCTTTTGGAACAACTTGAAGCAATCTATCATTTGGAATAACCACAAGTGTATCAACGCATTTTGAAAGGTTTTTTATGCCCATTTCTGCATTTTGCATTCTTGTTCTGCCTTCAAATTCAAATGGCTTTGTTACAACTGCAATGGTTAAAATGCCCATTTCTTTTGCAATGCTGGCAATAACAGGTGCTGCACCAGTGCCAGTGCCACCACCCATGCCGGCAGTAACAAACACTAAATCTGTGCCTTTAAGTTTTTCGGCAATTTCAGCACGGCTTTCTTCAGCGGCTTTTCTTCCAACTTCTGCATCGGCACCTGCCCCACGACCTCTGGTTAATTTTTCGCCAATTTGAATTTGGTCTTCTGCGCTTGATATCATAAGAGCTTGCTTATCGGTGTTTACAGCCAAAAACTTGGCAGATTTTACGCCTGCTGCAATCATTCGGTTTACGGCATTATTTCCGCCACCACCAACACCAACAACTAAAATTTGACAAACTGGTGAAATATTAGAAAAATTCATAATGTTTTCTCCGTATATAAATTATTTTTTAGTAATTAAAAGTTTAATTTAATATGTTTAAAAGGCCATCTTCTATATCTATACACACATCTAAAAGCCCAATTTCTGTTGAAGAATCTGGCCTAGAAATATGAGGAATATTTGGTTTCACAATTTCCACTTTTCTGCCTAGGCGTTTAGAAAAATAGTCTTTTACACCTTTAATATAACAAACTCCGCCACCCGTTAAGCATATAGGAATATAATCTGGAAATTCAAACATACAGTTTTCAATCGCCTTGTTTATATACTTAATTATCATATCTAAACGGCCTTTAACTATTTCATTTGTATCCTTTGCGCTATATGGAACAATATAATCTTTAGATTGCACTTCATAAGTGTCTTCCGAAGAAGCATTCCAACTAATAACTGCTTTATGTTTTAAGCTTTCTGCTTCGCTAAAACTAATTTTTAAACATTGCGATAAATCTGCCGTGATATATCCGCCACCCATAGAGAAGTTAGACAAATATAACAGCCCATCGCCCCTTGCAAGCATAACATTGGTAGTTATATATCCACAATCAACTAAAAGCACATATTTATCTCTCACTTCTGGTGCAAATAAATGCAAGCATTCTGCAAGGCAAGAGTTTATATAATCGCTTTTTTTAATACCAAGCTCCGCCAAAATATTTTCAATAAAATCTAAAAAGTTATTTTCAGCTAAACTGAAACTAATTAGCCCACTAAGCTTTGAGGCAACAATTCCCCTAGGATCAATAACTCTTCTACCATCTTCAATGGTGAAATATATTGGGCTTATATTTATAACGGTGTGCGTTGGATGTTTTTTAAAAGTGTTGCTATTATAGTAAAGCTTAGAAACATCTTCGCTGGTTATTTTTTTTCTTCTTGAAAAATTAACCGAACATTCTTTGCAAACCACGCTAACAAACTCACCAGGCACGCCAACATAAACTTCATTTATTTTTTCGCCACAACTGGTTTCACAATTTGCAACTGCCATTGCTATTGCCATTTTTAGCCTTTCGGGCTCTAAAAATTCGCCATTTTCAAAACCAGCATAATCGGCTGTGCCTTTGCCTTTTATAACGAATGTGTTATTAACGCCCCTTCTTCCACATAAAACAGTTATGCAAGAAGAACCTATATCGATAACAGAAACATTTTTAACTGCCATTTCTTCCCCTAAAAAATAGAATTTTACTTATATAAAATATACAATAATAAAAAATTATTGTCAAACACTTACACACTATTATTTTAACTTAAATTAATTTTTTTATGAAACAAAAAACACATAGCTTAAAGTTTTACGCCATGTGTTTTTTATAATTACTATTTATTTTTTAAAAGGTTTCTAATTTCAATAAGCAATTCTTGCTCAGAAAGTTTGCTATCTGCCTCTTTTTGAGCAATATCTGCAGCTTCTTGTGCCATTTTGGCATCTTCTTCTTCCTGCGCTTTTTTAGCTTCTTCTTCGGCTTTTCTTTCTGCTAAAATTTCTTTTCTTGCTTTTCTTAAAGATATTTTCTTCTCTTTTGCTCTTTTAATAATTTCTTTTTGAAGAGTTCTTCCATCTTTGCTTAGTTCTGTTTTAAGTTTAGAATTAAATTTATCCATTCTGCGTTTAGAATCGTTAGAAATTTTAACAATTAAGAACAATGTAAGTGCAATAATGAAGAAATTAATAATTGCAGAAATGAATGCGCCCCAGTTAATATAAATAGATTTTGCTAAATCTAATTTGCCATCAGTGTAGCCTGCACTTAAAATTGTGTATGCACTTTCTAGCCCATCTTTACCACCACAAAGAGCAAGAATCCAGTTAACTAGTGGCATTATTATTTGGTTTGTAAGTGCTGTAACAATAGCAGAAAAAGCACCACCAATGATTACCGCAACAGACAAATCAACAATATTTCCCCTTGAAATAAACTCTTTAAATTCTTTAAAAAACTTTTTCATATTTCCTCCTTTGTTATCTAAATTGTATTATACACCAATAAAAATAAACTTTCAAGTTTTTTACTGACGATTGTGGTTTTAAATATAATTATTGTTGCAAAACCAATTTTTGTGTGCTATACTAACAAAGCGAGGATTTTATTATGATTAAAATAGATATTAAAAAAGTTTATGATGAGCAAAAAAAGTATGCAAATAAAGAAATCACAGTTGCTGGCTGGGTGCGTTCAGTTAGAAACTCTAAAAATTTTGGTTTTATAGATTTAAATGACGGAACTTGCTTTAATGGCATTCAAATTGTGTTTGAAGCCGATAAAATTAATAACTATGATGAAGTTGCATCCCTTCTTGCTGGTTCTAGCGTTTGCGTTTCAGGAATACTAGTTTTAACCCCAGAAGCAAAACAACCTTTTGAACTTAAGGCAACAAAAGTTAAAATTTTAAATGCAACAGATGAAATCTATCCACTTCAAAAGAAACACCACTCTGTTGAATTTTTAAGAGATATTGCATACCTTAGGCCTAGAACAAGGCTTTTTAATGCCGTGTTTAGAGTAAGAAGCGTTGCCGCTTATGCTATTCATAAATACTTTCAAGATAATGGATATCTTTATGTTCACACCCCACTAATTACCACCACCGATTGCGAGGGGAGCGATCAAATGTTTAAAATTACCACACTAAACATGGATAATATCCCTAAAACAAAAGATAATAAGTGTGATTTCAAAGAAGACCTATTTAATAAAAAAGCATATATCACTGGCTCTGGGCAACTTCATGGCGAAGCCTTTGCACTTGCCTTTTCTAAAATTTACACTTTTGGCCCAACTTTTAGAACAGAAAACAGCAACACAAAAACTCACGCAAATGAATTTTGGATGATAGAACCAGAAATTGCTTTCTGTGACCTTGATGGCCTTATGGATATTGAAGAAGAAATGCTTAAAAGCGTTGTTCAATATGTGCTTACAAACTGCCCTGTTGAAATTGAATTTTTAGATAAATTCGTTCAAAATGGTTTAAAAGAAAAACTTGAAAAATTAATTAATTCTAATTTCACAAGAATTGATCACAAAGATGTTATCACCATTCTTAAAAATTCTGGCGTAAAATGGGAATTTGAACCAGAATATGGTGGCGATATAGCTAAAGAACACGAAAAATATATCACTAAATATTTTGGAGGCCCTGTGTTTATTAAAAACTGGCCAAAAGATATTAAGGCATATTATATGAAGGTGAATGAAGACAACGAAACCGTTGCAGCAGTTGACCTTGAAGTTCCAGAAGCTGGTGAGCTTATGGGCGGAAGCCAGCGTGAAGAAGATTATGCTAAAATTCTTAAACGCTGTGATGAAATGAAAGTTAACAAAGAGCCTATTGATTGGTTCTTAAATTTAAGGCGTTTTGGTTCTTGCGAGCATTCTGGTTTTGGTATGGGATTTGAAAGATTGGTTATGTATTTAACTGGTGTTGATAATATCCGTGATTCTATCCCATTCCCAAGAACTCCTGGCTCTTGTCAATTCTAAATAAAAAAATAAAACCACCAAAGTGTTGGTGGTTTTTTAATGCTATTTATCTTTCTAATGCTTCTTCAGCATTATTGCCATTTAAGCCCAATTCGTTTTCGAGTGCTATTCTTTCTTCTTGCTTTTTTGCTTCATATTTTTGCGAAATTTTTCTCTCTTCGTCTAAAAGATATTGCGCAAAATCTTCCATATATTCTGGATGTGTATTGCTTAATAAACTCTGCATTATATTTCTATATTTCTTCTGTGCATTTGCATATACTCTTGTGCCTTCAAAAACACTGCTAGAATGAACTGAAAAATCATTAAACACAACGCTCGTGGTTATTTCATCGCCAAGTGTGGAATATAACTTTTCATAAACACAAACACAATCTTCTCCATACACAATATCATATTTTTGATAACTATCATTATTTGATTTTAACCCAAACTTTTGTGCTAACTTTATAAGATCCTTATGGCTTAATAATTCCTTTAATAGGCAAGCATATTTTCCTTCTGTATATTTTTCCATAGATTTATTACATTTTCTCCTTTTTGTTTTTTTATTATAACAAACAAACTTGCAGTTGTCAATATTAAGGTTATTAAAAAACACCACAAAATTTAATGATTAAAAATATTAATTATCAAATTTATCAAAAAAATGTAAAATATACTTGACATTATAAAATTAATGGCATATCATATAAATGTAAAGTGCACTTAACAAAAATTATATGCCAATGCAAACAAAACCAAGCGTTTTAATTAAAAACATTTATTAGTTAAGTTTGAAATGGCAAAAAAAGGAGGATAAAAACATGGAAAAAGAAGAGATTTTAGAAAAAGCTTCTAGTAAAAAAGCAATTGTTGGCGAGATGGAAAAAGCAAAAATAAATAAAAGCAACTGGATAAGCGTGATAACCGTTGGAATAATGGCAGTTTGCTTTATGATTATTGAAGGGTTACTCGGCCATATTTCTGCTATTTATGCCATTGCAACCATTTGTTTTAGTTGGGCAAGTGTGTTTTATTTTTGCCAATTCTTTATTGCAAAAAGGCCTGTGGGCGTTTTAATTGGTGGAATACTTGAGGCGGTTGGTGCAATTACAATGATAACCTTATATATAATAAGGTGTGTTTAGGGTAAAATTATGAATGATGCAGAATTAATTTTAAAAAATAATGTTAAAAAAATAAGGCAAGAAAAAGGTTATTCACAAGAAGAACTTGCAAAAAAAGTTGGCACCACCAGGCAAACTATAATATCTATTGAAAAGAATGTTTTTTGCCCCACTGCCCGTCTTGCCTTGCTTTTATCAATAGCCCTAGAAACTAGATTTGAAGATTTATTTTTCTTCTAAAAAAGAACAAAAAAGAGCATTGCCTTAATGCTCTTTTTTTGTTTATTTTTTAAATCTCTCTTTCTTCTAAAACACCATCTTTAAATCCACAAGGTTGCGTGCAAATAAATTCTGGATAAGTGCAACGCGCGTGTTTAAATGGCTCTAGTTCTTTAGCCAAATCGCTTCCCTGCTCTTTAAGTGCGTTATAGTATTTTTCGTAGGTTTCTTTAGTTTGATCGGCAATTTCAAGTTGGGCAGCAGAGCAACGGCGTTCATACATTTTTAAAATAAAGTCATCAAGTTTACCCATCTCGTGAACATTAAGAAGGAGGCCTTGTGGGAAGTTTTTGGCAACTTTTTCACAATCTTTTAACCATGCTTTTGCATAATATTCGCTTAGTTTTAAAATTGGTGGTGCATAAAATTCGTCGTTTTCTAAAAGCGTGAACTCATAATCTAATGTGCGATGGCGTTGCGCTTGGGCAAGCTCAGCAAAAGATGCCTTATATCTTGCAGAATAAACGCTTCCAAAATGTTCAATAAATTCCCTATTTGGAGCAACCAAACTTAGCCTTCTAAGCCTGCCAACATTAGCAAGTGTTTCATCAAAGTAAGGAAGATTTTCTATGGCATTGCAAAAATCTTTCATGGCAGGTTTTAGCATCTCGTAAAATCTATTTGAATTTGGATTTTCTATTTCTTTTTGCATTAATCCATAAAGCACATTAAGTTGCCTATAAGAAGTGGTATAAATAAGGGTTGTTGGTGTAAACACGCTTATCAAATATCTTGCGTTTTCTTGCGCAAGTTTTTTAATTTTGCTATCAGAAAACCAATCTGGATACTCGTTTTTATATTTAGCAGTGATTAAATCTTGAAAATTTTCACACCATTTATCATAAAGTTTTTGTTCGTCTTCCGAAAGCACCATTTTGGTGTATCTTGCGCTCTTTTCACTAGTAGTATATTCATGCTCGTTGTTTATTACCATAGCAAGAGCCTTTGGAATATCTTCTAGTTCTAAATTAATTTCATCATGCCCAAAAACGCTATGATGATAATTCCCCTTAGTCATGGCAATTCTACGCTGTGTTTTATCAAGCGGTTCATTCATTAAACTTTCAAATGAACCTGGCATATAACAAACACCAGCAGCATGCCCACTAAAATTCTCAAATTCTTCTTTTGTGGCTGTGTAGCCTGGATGTGTTGTGCCTAGCACTGCAATTTTCATAATAATCTTCCTCCGTTTCGTTAATATTAAGTTGTTTCATTTTTCTGTAAATTTTAAATGTTTTTTTACTCCAAATTACAGTTATTAAAAACATTTTTTATAATTCTATTATATCATCGTTTGTGGTTTTGTAAAGGTTTTAATCTAATCCATTAAGCAAAATTTTACATGCTTTTGCGTATGTTGGCATTTTTGTTGCACTTGTGTTACCTAAAATAGTTATATATGGTTTATTGTTTGCTTTAAAAATTTCTTTTGCAAACGCATTAATACTTTCTGGTGTGATATTTTTAATTATTTTTTGCTCATTTCGCCAAGGCATAAACTTAAATTCATTTTTTCTTATATATGTGTTTAAATTGCCATGTGCCTTATCATTTTTTGTTTTTGTGGAAACACTCTCATCTTTATTATCTAAAACATTAGCTCTTATAGTTTCCACATCTTCTTTTGAAAGAAAATTTTTAGATATTTCTGTAATAGATTTATTTATTACCCTAAAACAATCTTCTATTTTCTCGGGGCTAGTTTTTAAACTAAACACAAAAATAGATTGTTTTTCAAAAGAAACAGGATATGTGCTGGCAGTGTAAACAAGCCCGCCATTTCTTAGCCAATTATAATATTGATTTTTATTTCGCATCATAAATTGGGTTAGAAAATGTGCGTTATAATCATATTCCATTTCTGATTCCGTTTTATTAAAAGGAAAACTTAGCATAACCTGAACGCCTTTATCATCGTTTTGAACAGTAAGCATAGAAGGCTTTTTGGTTATGTTATACATGCAAACATCAATTTGATAGTTTTGTTTTTCGGCTAAATTATTTATAAAATATTCTTTTGCTAGTTTTTTAACTTTTCCTAAACTCAAATTTCCGCAATAAGAAAGCACAAAATTATTTGCAACAAAATTATCTTTTTTATATTTATTTAGTGCTTTAATAGTTATCTTATCTATATCTTCTGGCGAGCCAAGAGAGTGCTTTGCATCAGTTTTAGTATTAAATTGTTGACCATTGTGATAAAACACAACTGAGTGTTTTTCTTTATCTGAACTTTTTAAATACTCTTCCTTTATTATACCTCGCTCTTTATCAACCATTTCTTTTGAAAATTTTGAGCTGAGAAGTAAATCAGATGCAAATTCAAAAGCTTGCTCTAATTTTCTATTACACCTATGAAATTTTACATATAAAACATTAAGGCCCGTTGCAGCATTCATAAAGCACAACTTTTCGTTATCTTCATCTATTTGCTCCTTACTTCTTTTGTTTGTGCCATTAAACATCATATGTTCGCAAAAGTGAGCAAGCCCATTTTGCGTGTTTTTATTCGTTCCGCAAATAAAACCTGCTTGCACGCTAGAATAATCTGCCCTTTTATCTTTTTGGTAAATTATTGTTGCACCGTTTTTAAAAGCATAAATCTTTTTAGTTTTAGATTTTTTTAATTTTAAATCCATTTTTTTCTACCTTTGTTAATTAAGTTTAGTATAGCACTAACATAAATTATAGGCAAGATTTTGAATAAAAGTAGGCAAAATTAAAAACACTAAAACAAGGAGTAAAATATGAAAGATAGCAAAAAAACAAAACAACAAAAAAACGCAAAAAATGGCAATAATATAAAAAATATCAATAAAAAACAAAATTCTAAAAGCAAATTTGCAAATTTTTGGAGCAATTTATTTAAGCATGATATAAGTGCTTTTAAACTTCGCAAAAGGTTTTATAGCATTGTTTTTATTTCTCTTGCTTCTCTTTTTGTTTTAAGTTTAGCATTTATTATTCTTGATAAAAGTGCTGGAATAATTGGATATAATCCATCAAATGAAAATGAAGGAGGCTGGCCAAAACAAGTTCTTGCCCCCTATGCCGACATGACAAGTTGGGTGCCAGTGGCATCAAGTTATAGTGATAATGGCGTTGCAAATATTGCAAAAGTTTCAAGCGAAACTGGCCTTAATTATTTTCACTTTGGGTTTATTCAGCCCGACACTAAAAAACCACTTGATGATGAAGGAAACATTCGTTGGTGTTGGGGTGGCTATGCGTCTATTAGTGAAAATGGCGCAGATAGTTATCAGTATGCTGGCATCATTAACCAAATGCAAAAATTAAGAGATAATGGTGGTGATTTTTCCATCTCTTTTGGTGGGCAGTTTGGTAAAGCTCCATGGGTTGTTTCTAGCGATAGTGAAAAATTAAGAAATATGTATTTAGATGTTATAAACACCTATTCTTGCAACAGAATAGATTTAGACATTGAAGAAGAAAATCAAGGTGAAGAAGCAAATAAAATAAACGCAAAAGCCGTTAAAATGGCACAAGATGAAACTGGTGTTAGTGTTAGTTTAACAATCCCTATTATGCCTTATGGCTGGGAAGAAAAACAAATTAAAATTATTAAAGCATATCTTGATGCAGGTGTTAATATTAGTTTAATAAACTCTATGACAATGTGTTATGGTGCTGGCCTTTATTCTTATGAAGATTATGGCGACGCTTCTGTTAGGGCAATTACAAATGCAATTAGGCAAATGCAAGAAATCTATTCTGCTTATGGAATAAATTTAACTGAAAAGCAGGCATACAATAAAACCGGTGCAACTATGGCAATTGGATATGAAAACACTCTTTACCCAACATTTACGGCAGATATGGCAAAAAAAGTTGCAGATGATGCTAAAGAAAAAAATTATGGCATGATTAGTTATTGGAGCATTAATCGTGATGCAAAAATGGAAAGCAATAAAGGTGTAAACACAATTTACGAATTTTTTAACGCCATAAAAACTTTTGCTTAAATTTTGGCACCGCCCTGTTTTTGCTTGACTTAACTTTTTCAATTTTATATTATATTTATGTAATTATATAAAATTATTTTTTAGATAAACAAAAATCGTTAGGGAAAACAAATGAAGTTAACAAAGAAATTGGTACTAATAGTTTGTGTTATGCTAGTTACAACACTAGTATCTTTTTCTGTTATTGGCACAACATATGCAAAATATGTTTCTGGCATATATTCACACTCTGAAATTCAGGCTGCTGGCTTTTTAATTCAAGGCGAAACTCCTGCAAATGCAACAATTGAAGGCTCAACAAAAATTGCGCCAGGTGAAAGCGCCACAATCAATGTCCCTATTGTTTATTTCTCGCAAGTTCCAACTAGTTTTAGAACAGCATCTAATGTTCATTTGGTTGGGTTTGGCGCACTTGCAGATTTTGACCTTCTTACAACGGAATTTGAGGGTTATAAAGCAAGGCTTGGAAAATATGGTATTACCCCAACGAGTTTGTCTCAATCATTCTCAATAACCTTTGGAAACTCTGTTGATGTTTGTAGCGAAATGATAACACTTCTTCGTGCAGAAGGTTTAAGGCTCATGACTCCTGAAGATTCCACATTTACTGATCCTATTATTTCTCCTATGAGTGCTAGTGCAACTTCCGCTTTGCATTTAACAATGCCAATTACTATCACTTGGATTAACCATGCCACAAAAACTTGGGACGCTTGGGACACATTTTTAGGTGAAAAGTTTTATCAATCTAATGTTGCTAGTGGTGTTCAAATAAAACTAGAACTTGTTGCAGAACAATATCAAGGCGAAGTTTCATAGTTAAAAAAAAATAAAAAGCAACCTTTTTTGGTTGCTTTTTTGTTTATTATAAAATTATAAATTTTTATAACAAAATGCAGATAATTCCACCCTTGCCTTCATTTACAATTTTTGTTAAAGTTTTTCGCATTTTTGTTTGTGCTTCTTGTGGAAGATTATTGAGCTTTGTGTTTATCCCTTCTCTCACTAAATAACTAAGTGGTTTTCCAAACATATTGGTTTCCCAAATACCTTGTGGATTATTTTCGAATTCACTTAAAAGATATTTGCCTAGCCCTTCGCTTTGTTCTGGGCTTCCAACCGCTGGGCTAATTTCTGTTTCAACATCAACTCGCATAATATGTAAACTTGGCGCACTAGCCCTTAGTTTTACACCACTATTGGCCCCTTTTTTAATAATCTGTGGTTCTTCAAGCGTCATCTCATCCATGCTTGGCATAACCACGCCATAGCCCGTTTCTTTAACACTGTCTAGTGCAGATTTAAGTTTGTCATACTCCACTTTTGCATGTGCCAAATGTTTCATATAACTCATTAAATAAAAATCATCTTGTATTTCAACATTGCATTCGTTTGAAAGCATTTTATAAAATAAACTTTTATTAATTTTAATGGTATATGTTATTGTGCCAGTGCTTAAATTGATATTATCTAATTTCACGCCTTCAATATCTTCGCTAACTTCAAAAGCACTTTCTAACGATTTTGCATCTTTCATAACATTTACGCCAGCCATGCCCGTTTTAATTTTGGCTATAATATCTAAAATAGTTGGGTTTTCGTATGGAAGTGCACGCACCCAATTAGGAAGGTTAAATTTAAGTGTTTTTGCTGGAAATTCATATAAAACACTAGTTAGCACGGCTTCAATTTCTTCTTTCCCCATTTCCTTAACATTTATTGCAAGAACTGGCACACCATATTTTTCTTCAAGGCTATTTCTTAGTTTTTGCGTGCCAATAGCAGTTGGATCAACTGTGTTTAATACAATAACAAAAGGTTTGCCTTCTTCCCTTAATTCTTTTGCCACTCTTTCTTCTGCTCGAACATAATTAATACGAGCTAAATCTCCTATTGTGCCATCAGTGGTAACCAAAATACCAATAGTAGAATGGTCTTTAATCACTTTTCTTGTGCCAACTTCTGCAGCCTCACTAAATGGCACATCTTCTTCGCTCCATGGCGTTTTAACTAGCCTTGGGCCATCTTCTTCAAGGTGTCCACTAACGCCATCAACAAGGTAACCAACGCAATCTATTAGCCTAAATTTTGCACTTGTTGCATCATTTATTTTAACATTTATTGCTTCGTTTGGAACAAATTTTGGTTGCATTGTCATTATTGCTTTGCCCGAGCCACTTTGTGGAAGCTCATCGGTTGCACGCTGGCGATCATGAGCATTTTCAATATTTGGCAAAACTAGCGTTTGCATAAACCTAGAAATAAATGTAGATTTACCCGTTCTAACAGGCCCCACAACGCCAATATATATATCGCCACCAGTGCGCTCAGCTATGTCGTTATATAAATCAAACTTTTCCATAACTCCTCCTATATTTTTGCTTGATTACTAAAAGTTATGCTACCAGAATTAAATTTATGATTGAAAAAATAAAAGATGGCTAAAATATGCCACCTCTATTTTATAATTTATATTTTTTGTTTAAAATATTATTGTAATTAATATTTTATTCTAGCAAAGATTGCTTTGCTTGCTCATATTCTTCTTCTGTTATAATTCCTTGCTCTTTATATTTTTTGAGTTCATTTAGTTTTTCTAGTTCTTCTTCGGTAACAACTCTTTGTGTTGTTTCCACTGGTTCTGTGGTTTCACGAGTTTTTTCAGAAAAATTTTCATCTGTGTCATTTTTAGTGTTTTCAACGCTTATATTATGACTTGCACAAAGTGGAACTATAAGCAAACTTAAAAGCCCAATTGGAAATAGTATAATGCTGAAAAATATGCCGTAATTAATTAAATGATTTCTAACAATGCCTATTTCACTATCTGTTAGCCTTGTTGCCATTAAATAATAGTTTGCACCATAAATAACATAAATTCCTAGTGGCAAAAACACTAACGACAAACACAAAACTAAACCTTCTATATAACCAAGTATTTCCAAAATATATTCAATTACAACTGCACTATTCTTCATTAATTATGCCTCTTTTTTAGTTTGTTTTAATTTCTTTTTCGTGCTGTGTGTTAAACTAACCTTGCTTTCTTTACCAACTAAAAGTCGCACAATATTTCCCCTATGAGCAAACCAAGTGATGCAAAAGATAGCAAAAAGCAGTATGCAAATTATATTTTGGTCTGGCTGAGGAAGATTTTTTGCATTAAGTCCCTCAACAACTGTTAAAACTGTAACACACAAGAAACTTGCAACTGAACCATATTCAAAGCAAAGCCAACTTGCTGCTGCTACTAATATAACGATAACTGTAATAATAGGGTTTGCAACTAAAAACACGCCAAGCATTGTGGCAATTCCTTTACCACCTTTAAATTTAAACACCACTGGATAAACATGCCCAACAATTGCAGAAATACCTGCAATATAAAGCATAACCTTGTTTCCAAAAATTAAATATGCCACAAGAGTTGGAACAACCCCTTTAATAACGTCTAAAAGGAAGTTGAAAAAACCAACTTTAAAGCCAAAATTTCGAAGCATATTAGTGCTTCCTGGGTTTCCACTGCCAAGCTTTGTTATATCACTATTTTTATGTTTAGAAACAATTCTAGCAACACTAATATTTCCAATTAGGTATGAAACTAAAACCGTTAAAACTATATGCCACCAAACCATTATTTAATATCTTCCTCCCTTTTTGCCTTCACATTAATTTTTATTGGAGTCCCCGAAAAATCTACTGATTTTCTTATAACATTTTCTAAAAATCTAGTGTAGTTATCTGTGAGTATATTTAAATCATTCACAAAAATAGTAAATGAAGGTGGTTTTATTCCCGTTTGTGTTGCATAATATATTTTTAATTTTTTGCCATTTTTACTTGGTGGCGGAGTTGATAGGCAAGCATTTTGAATTAAATCATTTAGTGCACCAGTGGTTATCCTTCTGCAAGAATTGTTATAAACTTCTAGCACTGCCTGCATAAGTTTTTCCATTCTCTTCCCAGTGAGAGCAGAAAGGTAAACTGATTTATAATAGCTCATAAATGCTAAGTCTATTTTAATTCGTTCTTCAAACTTATTCATGGTTTTAGTGTCTTTCTCAATTAAATCCCACTTATTTAAAACCACCACTATTGGTTTTTCTTCTTCAAGAATGAGCCCTGCAATTTTTGTGTCTTGTTCGGTAATTTCTTCGCTAGAATCCACCACCAAAACGCACACATCAGCCCTTCTTATTGCATCTATCGCCCTAAAAACACTATATCTTTCAACGCTTTCATCTTCTATTTTTGCCTTCCTTCTAAGCCCTGCCGTGTCTATAAGCATAAATTTTTGCTTATTATAATTAAATGGAATATCCACCGCATCTCTTGTAGTTCCGGCGATGCTAGAAACTATCACCCTATCTTCGCCAACAAGTCTATTTATTAAACTAGACTTCCCAGCATTAGGTTTTCCAACTATTGCAATTTTTAAAACATCTTCTGCTTCGGTTTCTATTTCAACCTTATCAAAATTCTCAACAATTTTATCTAGTAAATCGCCAACACCTTTTCCTTGTGTTGAAGAAATTGGACAAACATCACCAAAACCAAGGTTATAAAAATCATAAATTGCATCGGTATTAAAATTATCTAATTTGTTAACAGCAATTATAACTGGCTTTTTGCTTTTCCTAAGTTTAGTAGCAACTTCTTGGTCGCTAGCAACAAGCCCTTCTTTTCCATCAGCCACAAACACAATAACATCACTCATAGAAAGAGCAATATCCACTTGCCTGATTATATGTTTTGCAAATTCATCATCAGATTTAAGATCAATTCCACCAGTGTCTACCAAAGAAAAGCGGTGCCCACACCACTCACAATCAGCATAAATTCGGTCTCTGGTTACGCCTGCTTCATCTCTTTCTATGCTTATTCTTTTGCCTGCAATTCTGTTAAACAAAGTGCTTTTGCCAACATTTGGACGCCCAACTATTGCAACTAATGGAAGTTTAGCCATTTTAGTCTCCTATAATTACTATTAATTTATTATAAATTAAAAATAAACTTTTAGCAAGAAAAAAACATAAACAAACATTGACAATATAATTATTTTAATTTATACTTTTTATAAGTTAAAAGGAAATAATAATGAAAGAAACGAAAAAACTTAAAATTTTAGTAAAAGCCGAAGGAAAATATAAAACATTAACCCTAAGCCAGCTTGAATTTGAAGCAAAACTGCTTGAAGCGAAAAATAAAGATATTACCAAAAAAATTATTAAACTTGATAACAAAATTGATAAATGGGAAGATGATAAGTTTAATGAAAGTTTGAACGTTGTAAAAGAGTCAGCTATTTTAGCTGGAACAACCATCACACTCACTGGTGCCACCATGTTGGCCTTTGGCCTTGCAACACAAAGTCCGGGCTTAACACTTGCTGCTGGTGCCTTATCCTCCATTCCATATGCATTGGTTGGTTTAGGGAATGTTGCAGCTAATATTCATAAACCTGTTAGCCTACCTATTGCCCGAGCATACGCTAGATTTTTAGGCGATAAAATTGAAATTTTAGGCAAAAAGAAACTTATGGTTGATGAACTTCTGGAAGCAAAGCGCCTAGAGTATGAAAACGACATAGCCATCCTGGCTGAAATGTATAAAATTTATGTTGAACATGAAGCCAAAAATGGCTCTGTAGTAGTTTCTTCCACTGAAGCTAAAGATCCCCCTCTAGCCGAAGATGAAGAAGAAAACGCAAAATAAATAAATTAAAGTAAACTATAATACAAAACATATAAAAAACCAACCTTTGTTTTAGGTTGGTTTTTTGTTGCCATCTTTTACCCCCTATGCTTTTGCTTAACAAACAATCCTGCAAATAACTCGCTAAAAAAGCGTTTTGTTTTATATCGTGCCGTTTTAGAGAATATGCAAACAATTCCTAAAACTATAAAGTAAAACGCTATTGCTCCTAAAAGCACCCAAAGAAATGAGAGTGAAGCATTGCTTTGATTATTTGCAAGCCCAGTAATAACGCCAGCCTTTCCGTTAGCAGAAGTTAGTCTCACATCATTTAAACTAAGATTACTTGCCCCATTTGAACCATATAAAACAACATCTATAGTTTTTGCAAGGGGCTCTGTTGAAGCGATGGGCAAATCCTTTTTTATGTTTTCACAACCCATTTCAAAAAGCATGGCGCGTGGTGTTAATTGTTGGTTATAATTACCTTTTCCAATAAAAATATCTTTAATTAAATTTGGATAAACTTCATCAGCATAGGCTTTTATCGATTTTGCAAATTCCAAATTTTCTGCACTATTTTGATTTGCTCTTCCAACAACCATTCTCACTTTGCTCATTTCCTTGCCATCAACAGTTGTTATATATTCTTTTGCTGGTGTTGAATCACGGTGGATATCAAAAAGTCCATCAAGATTATTGTTATTAATTAAAGCCGAGGCAGTAACCTCACTTCTTGTGTATGCACCGCTGTTGTGTGGAAGATGCAAATCCTCACTATAAACAGCACTTATTCCAAGCTTTCCAAAATTATTTACTAACGCCTTACCAACATCATGAATTCCACCTTTCCCATAAACACTATCATAGCCATCAGAAGGAATATAACTTTCATCATTATGCGTGTGGTAAACACCAACAGTTTTTTTCCCTTCAGCAAATGCAGAAGAAATTTTTGAACTAATTTTTTTAGAAATTTTATAAACAGGCATATCTTCTTCACCGATAAATTTAGCATAACCTGTTTTATTAGCTTCATCAATAGAAACTATTTCATAGCGCTTGTTATCACTGCTTATATACATATCTCCATCTTCAACTTTATCACCCCTAAAAAACACAACACTAGATTTATCGTCAACATCAAAAATTGTAAAGTAACTCTTTTCCGATCCATTTTTACTTTCAGCATAAGATGCCTTTATTGGTTTACTAAACGCACCAAAAAAGGAACATACCACCATCACAATCAAGGTTAACCCTAAAAAAGTTTTTGCTAGTTTTACTTTCTTATTTTTCATAAAAACTCCATTTGTTTTTTATTTTTTTTTGCAAAATAGAACTAAATATATGTTATTTTCTAGTAATTATTAATCATTTTTAGTAAAATTTGCATTTTTTATTTCATGCATATTTATTGCATCTGCTGTTTTTATTTCACTCGTTTTATATCTAAGCCTTCCATTTTTAACACTATCATAAGTACTGGTTTCAAAATTAAATTTTTTAATTTCTTTATTTATTGTTGCATTTTCAAACGCTCTACCCATAAATTCTGCTAGTGCCACGCTTAATAATATTGCAATGATTAAAGTTGAAAAAGCACCCCCAACTCCAAGCCCCAATTTTGTTGGCGTCCCTAGGCTTAAATTTACAATAAATTGAATTAATTGGCTAAGGCTCACACCTAAAACAGCACAAATAAAAGCATTCCTTCTGCTTCTGCCCAAAATGTAGGCAACCAATCCAGCAACTAGTCCATATATAATGCTAGGTGAAATTAATAACTCCTCTGGATCAGCTGGCATTACCCATTCTAGGCCATAGATAATTCCCGCCGTTAAAATTGTGCCAATAATTGCACGCAGCAAATCACGAGAAAACCCAACCATAATAAGCAGATAAATAGTTATGCCAAGCGGAATTAAAAACCCACCAACACTAAAACTAACTAGCCCAATTTCTATTGGCGGAATAATAAGTCCTATTGCTATTGCAAGTAACAATATAATAGCCTGCTTATCATTAAGCCTTAACTGGTCTAATATTCTTTGCCCCAGCCCTAGCATTAATAAAATAATAATCGCTGATAATATCCATAAACTCACACTCATTTTATAAAACCTCATTTTTAGCATGCGGATATTTCGTGTTTTTATTCGTAAAAAGATAACTTTTGAAAAATTTAAATTAAACAATTCTGTTTTTATATAAGAACACTATATAAAATTATGTGAAATAAAAAACGCCAAAAGTGGCGTTTTTATGGCGTTTTTTGCTAATATTTAATTGAATTTTGCGTTTTTTGCTAATATATTTTTCTCATTTAAATAACTTAAAACATTATCTTCATTAAAACGAAACTTTATCTTATATGCAAATAGTAATTGAGTTTTTTCTTTAAATTTTTTATTAATTTCATTTTTACCATATTTCCCATCTCCAATTATTGGATAGCCTAAATATGATAAATGAGCTCTTATTTGATGCGTCTTGCCATTATGAATTCTAATTTCCAGAAGTGTTTTATCATTATCATCTTTTAAAGGCTTTATGTGTGTTTCAATTTTTGTGTAGCCCTTTTGCATATTGTTTGAAATAATTGCAAGGCTCTTTTTAGCATCTTTAAATAAATATGCAGTGTATGTTTTCTCTTCCCCTTTATATTTGGGAGCCACCCACGCAAGATAAAACTTTTCTATTTTATTCTCTTTTGTGGCTTTTTTTAATAAGTCTAATGTTTCTTCGTTTTTTGCCAGCATCAAAAGCCCCATTGTGTTTCTATCGAGCCTATGAACCGCTTTAACATTTGCCCCTTTGTTATTTAAAATTTCTTCACATGAATTTTTACCACAACTTTCTATTCCGCTCGGCTTGTTTACAATAAGTAGATTATCATCTTCATAAATAGTTTCAAGCAAAGCCTCATTATTTTTTAGGTTTTGTTTTATGAAATTTTCGGAGCAAAAATAAGAAATAACATCTCCATTTTTTGTTGCCATATTAAAATGAATGCGTTTGTCATTTAATTTTACATCTTTATTCTTAAGCAATATGTTCACAATTTTTTTCGTAATCATATTATTTGAATTAACAATCTCGCAAACAACATCACTGTTTTTTTTGCAAACAATTTTTTGAACATTGTTTTGTGCACCCATAACATTTTTCTCCATTGCTCTTATTATATTTTATCATAAAACTTACAACCACTGCAACTATTAAAATTATAAGCGACACACAAATTAATTTTAAAAATTCCCCATTAGATATCAGAAGCACTATCAGCGAGGCAAAATATGCCACTCCTAATTGAATAGCAAGGCTTTTAATTAAAAACCACCCTCCAAACTCTTGTTTTGTTACAGCCATTGCACTTATACATACTGGATATAACAGCACAAACACTAAAAAGGCTAAGGCGCTTGCCACCGAAAAATTTAAAGTTCCCGACCCCGCAATTATTATGCTTTGTAGCCCAGCAACACTTGTTGCCCCACTAGCAAGCATTAAAACACTAATAATAGTTTCTTTTGCAACAAGGCCTGCAATTATTGCCAATATTATTGCCGAACTAAACCCTAATGGACTAAAAATTGGTTTTAATAAACTACTTATTCCTCCTGCAATAGAGTTTTCACTAAACACTTCAACGAACTCAAATGAAACACTAAATCTAGACATAAACCAAATAACAACGCTGGCAATAATTATAACCCCACCTATTCTTTTTATAAAATCTAACGCATTATTTAGCATGTCCCTAAGTATCTTTGGCAGATAAGGCATTTTTAATCGTGGCATTTCTAGGATAAAACTATTATTAACTTTTTCTTTTGATAGTTTGAAAGTTAAATAAGAGATTAAAACGCTCACTAAAAAGCCAAGCAAATATAATAAAATTACAACTAGAAATTTATTATCATTAAAAAAACACGAACACAGCAATGCAAAAATAGGAAGTTTTGCACTGCAAGTGTAATACGGCAAAATTAATGCCGTGCGTTTCCTTATGTTGCCGTTTTCAATATTTCTGGTTGTAAGCATAGCATTCGTTGTGCAACCAAAGCCAAAAAGCAAACTAAAAACTGCCCTGCCAGATAATCCTATTTTAGAAAGAAACCCATCAAAAACAAATGCAACTCTAGATAAATATCCAGTGTCTTCAAGCAAACTAATAAAGAAGTGAAGCATGATTATTTGTGGCAAAAATGATAAAACTGAACACACACTCGCAATGAGCCCATCTCTAAAAAATGAAACCACTACTCCATTGCCATTTCTCATAAAAGGAAAAATACTATAGCATAAAAAAGAAAATAAACCTGCAAAAAAATTTGAACATGTTTGTCCAATATATCCAAATGTGATAAAAAACATCGTAAGAAAAATTATCAAAAAAGAACTAATTGCAAACCATGGTTTAAACAATAGAGAATCAAATTTGTTTAGATTGTAATTAATAATTTTATAGTTACAATGGCTTAAAATTTTTTCTATCTTTTTATACAAAAACTCTGTTTGATTCAATATTTCTTCTTCTATTTTAAAAGTTGTAGAAATGTTATATTTCTGCATTTTTAGTGTGTTATAATCAAAATTTTGTAAAAAATTTAATAATTTATTGCATTTTTTGCGTTTTCTTGCATCTATTAAAAAACATTTTGCGTCGATTTCTTTTTCTAGTTTTATGCACAGTTCATCTGCATTTTTAAAGCCGCCAGTGTTATTTATAACCAAACAAAAAGGCACACCCATTTCTTTTAACTGCAAAGCTAAAAACAAATTTCTTTTTAAATTATTAATATCACATAAATACACAACCAGTGCATCTGAATTTTCTTTTAAAAATTTTAGGCTTATTTTTTCTTCTGGAGAAAATGAACTAGTTGAATAAAAGCCAGGGATGTCGTATATATAAATATCTTTGCTTGCAAGTAGTTTTGCGTTTTTAACATCAACGGTTACTCCACCATAATTTGATGCCTTTTCATTACTATTTGTGAGCGTATTGTAAAGAGTTGTTTTCCCCGTATTTGGGTTCCCAACCAAAATAATCTTCTTCATATTGCTTTAACCTCTATTGCTTTTGAAACATCATTGCCAAGTGCAACATTTAGTGAATCACAATTTATTAGAATTGGCATATTTTTTGTGGCAGGTTTAACCACATAAATTGTTGCCCCTATAAAGAGCCCCAAATTTAACACCCGAAAAAATAATTCATTATGAAGATTAATTTTGTTTATCTGATATTTTTGCCCCTTTTTTGCATCTATTAATTTCATATTAAATTTTATTATTTTGTTTTTGTTTTTATTCTAAAAAAAATAAGCCTATCAAATAGGCTTATTTTAACTATTTATTTTTGAGTTTTTGATTTTCTTTTTGTTTTTGGTCTTGCGCTTTGCTCATAAGATAAAAGAAAATCATAAAATGTGGAAATATCTTTAAATTGCTTATACACAGATGCAAAGCGAACATAGCTTACTTCATCTAATTGCTTTAAGCCATCCATAACAAATTCCCCAATTTTTTTAGATGAAATTTCTTCTTGCATGGTGTTATAAACTTTTCTTTCAATTTCATTAACAAGTGTGTCTATTTCTTGCATGCTAACTGGACGCTTTTCGCAAGCCCTCATAATTCCTGCCTTTATCTTATCAATGCTAAATGCTTGCCTTGTGCCATCATTTTTAACAACAAGCATTGGCACAACTTCAACTTTTTCATAAGTGTTAAAGCGTTTTCCACATTTAATGCATTCTCTTCTTCTTTTTATGGCATTTGTTTCTTCAACTGCCCTGCTATCTATAACTTTACTCTCTTCTGATCCGCAATAAATACATTTCATAAAGAACCCTCTTTTGTGTCTTTTTATTTAGTTTAACACAATATTTTGTGCTTTGCAACTATTTTAATTTTGTTTTTTTAAACCTTATATAGCTTTGTTGTTTGCATTCATTATTGTCATAACCGCCATCTTTAAGCATTTTATTTGTTTCTAATTCTTTGCTTATTATGCTTGAATTTTGTGCTCCATCGAATTTAACTAAAATAACATCATCACCAATTTTAACTATATCGTTAATGCTTATAAAAATGTCACTACTTTTCCTTAAAAATTTACTTTCTCCTGGCACAACAAACCCAAGCACCTCATTGTTTTCCTTAGAAAACACAATATCTATTGCCCGCCCCAAACGCTTGCCATTTAAAGTGTTTATAATTTCTTTAATTTTAATTTCATTAAATGTTATTTTCATACTATTTTGCTAATAGTTTATGAAACAAAAATTCAAATATAACCTTTAGCATAAAAAAATATTTTTATGGGAAAGATATTTTTTAAGGAGGTTTTAATGGCAAATATTGTGGTAATTTGTGGAATAAACACTTCCACGCTTCCAAAGGCCAATGCAAAAGAACTTGAAGAACTAATGATAAAACTAAAACAAGGAGATAGCCTTGCACGAGAAAAGTTTATTCATTTAAATATGCGTTTAGTGCTATCTATTGTGCAAAGATTTAATATTCCAAAAAACAATACCGACGATGTGTTTCAAGTTGGCATGATTGGATTAATAAAATCTATTGACAACTTTAACACTAATTTAGGAGTAAAATTTTCAACATATGCCGTGCCTATGATTATTGGAGAAATTAGAAGGTATATAAGAGACGGCTCCTCACTAAAAATCACAAGAAGTTTAAGGGATATTGCCTATCTTGCACTAAAAGCAAAAGAAAAATTAAACAACAATCAAATATATGAACCAAGCCTAGAACAAATAAGCAACGAAATAAACATTCCAATAAGTGATGTTGCGTGTGCATTAGAAGCAATAACTGAGCCGGTGAGCATATATGACACAATGTATCATGATGACGACGATAACGCCCTTGTTTTAGACCAAATTAAAGATAAATCTAGTGAAGAATCTCTTGTGGAAAAAGAATTTTTAAAAGATGCAATAAAGCAAGTTGATGATAGAGCACGAGAAATTTTATATTTAAGATACTATCAAGGCAAAACCCAAATGGAAATTTCAAGTGAAATTGGCATTAGTCAAGCGCAAGTTTCAAGGCTAGAAAAAACCGCTTTAAAGCAAATGAAAGAATACTCTTTGTAAAAATTTTATCTTTAATTTTAGTAAACAAAACCACCAATGATGGTGGTTTTGTTTTTATAATATATGATCATAAATTTTTTCCATTTGAGATAATATTTTATTTGTTCGGTATTTTTCTATTAATTCCTTATTTTTGTTTCCAAATTGCTCACATAGCAATAAATCATTTCTTAAAGTTTTTATGGCATTAATAAATCCGTTTTTATCTTTCAAATTAACTAAAATGCCATTTTTGTTATTTTCAACTAAATCTTTGCAACCTCTAATATCACTTGCTATTATTGGTAGCCCCGCATCCATAGCCTCCATCATACTCATAGGAAGCCCCTCTCTTATAGATGGCATAACAAACACATTTGCAAGATTTAAAATTCTGTCTATATCCTTCCTATAGCCTAATAACTTAACATTACTATCTAAGCCATATTGCTCAATAACATTTTCTAAATATTCTTTTTTAGGGCCTCTTCCGCATATTAAATATTTAATGCTTAAATCATTAATGTTGTGAAGCGCATCTATTACTGCAATATGATTTTTGTTTTTATTTAATTCTCCAACACTTAATATAACAAAATCGTCATCTTTTATATTTAGATCGCTTTTTAAATCTTCCACATTATCAATTTTATGTTGTTTTTCATAGCCAATACCATCAATTTTGTAAACATTTTTAGCTTTCATTTTTTTAGCAGCTAAATAATCTTCTTCATTCATTGTTACTAATGCGTCGGTGAACCTTGCAAAGTATTTTTCTATTGTTTTATACACAAGCCTGTTTATAAGTGGAGCCCCTTTATAAAAGTGAAAACCATGAGCAATGTATAAAACTGGGATTTTGTATTTTTTTCCCATCATTCTTCCCATAACCCCACCAACTGGTGTGTGGCAATGAATCAAATCATAGTTTCCTG
>JAFSXW010000053.1 GCA_017443885.1 Clostridia bacterium
GTTTACGCTTTCGTTATCAATTAATCTATCACTTTCTTCGTTAATAAATATTTTGCGAGCATCAGCAACTTTTAATTTTTTGCGTCTTTTGCGCTTTGGCATCATATCGCCTAACATATCGTTTAAATTAATTTCTATGCCTGCCATACCTGGCATCATTGGCATTGCCTTTGGCTCAACGCTAACTTCTATTTCTAATTGTTCGTTATCTAGTTTGCCACTAGAAATATCTGCAAGCAATCTATTTTTTAAAATCTCATCTGGAACATCACTATTTTTTGCCTTAACGCTAGGTAGCATTGCGCCAGCAATTCTTTCGTTTGCAATGGCTTCTGCACGCTGTTTAACCTCGGTGAATTTTTCATTTTTAACTAGCCTTATGCTTGCTTCAACCAAATCTCGAACCATCGATTCAACATCTCGGCCAACATAACCAACTTCGGTAAATTTAGTGGCTTCAACTTTAACGAAAGGTGCCTTAACCAGTTTTGCTAGCCTTCTTGCTATTTCTGTTTTTCCGCACCCCGTTGGGCCTTTCATTATAATATTTTTAGGGGTTATTTCTTCCCTTAATTCTTCGCTTAATTGGCTTCTTCTATATCTATTTCTAAGGGCATTTGCAACCGCTCTTTTAGCTTTATTCTGACCAATAATAAATCTATCTAGTTCGGCTACTATTTGCTTTGGTGATAATTCCATTTTAAATCTCTCCTAATTTTAAAAATTCTCCCATTGCACGCGTGTAATACGCAAGTTTTCTTTGTTGTTTATCCTTAATATTTTCTTCTAACGGAGCTAATATTCCAAAATTGGCATTCATTGGCTGAAAATTTTGATTTTCTGTGGTTAAATATGAAGTGATTGCCCCAACCATAGTTTTATTATTAAATTTTGGCACTTCTTTATTATTTAATTTATTTGCCAAACTTATTCCTGCAATAAGCCCACTCATAGTGCTTTCCATATACCCTTCAACGCCAGAAAGTTGCCCAGCAATATACAATGATTGATGGCTTTTAACTGAAAAATCCGCATTTAAAAACTTTGGAGCATTAATAAAACTATTTCTATGCATCACACCAAGTTTAACAAACTCTGCATTTTTTAATGCTGGAATTAAACTAAACACCCGTTTTTGTTCTGGGAAGGTTAAATTTGTTTGAAAACCAACTAAATTATATAAGCTACTTTCTATGTTTTCTTTTCTCAGTTGCACGCAAGCATATGGTCTTTTGCCATTATTATCTATTAGCCCAACAGGACGCATTGGCCCAAACCTAAGGCTATCTTTGCCTCGCTGAGCCATAACTTCTATTGGCATACACCCTTCAAAAATTTCACTTTTTTCAAATTCGTGCAATTCAACTCTTTTTGCATTAACTAATTCATTAGTAAAAATCTCGTATTCTTCTTTATTTAATGGAAGATTAAGATAATCACTTTCGCCTTTATTATATCTTGCCCCAGAAAATGCCAAAGAATAATCTATTGTGCTTCCATCAACAATTGGTGCCGATGCATCATAGAAATGCAAATTATCTTCACCAAACAGCTCTTGTATCTTCATAGAAAGAGTGTCGCTCGTTAATGGGCCTGTGGCAATTATAGTGTTTTCTAAATTAAAAGAAGTTGCCTCTTCCCTTATAATTTTTACATTTTTTA
>JAFSXW010000054.1 GCA_017443885.1 Clostridia bacterium
AGATATATTTTAGAAGGCAATAAAAGTGGAATTATTTGGTTTAGTGTTTTAATTTTGCTATTAAATGTTGTTGGTATAGTGTTTGCAATTTTTGGGCAAAAAATGGCTTCTATTGCAGGTGAAGGAATTGGAAGAGATATTAGAAATGATATTTTTAAACATATAAACACTTTCTCTTACACCGAACTTGATAAGTTTTCAACCACAGAACTTTTAAACAGAAATATTTTTGATGTTTACCATATTCAAGAAGGGATTAGCATGATAATGAGAAATGTTATGCGTGCTCCATTTTTGCTAATAGGTTCGCTTGTTATGGCTATTTCAATTAATGCAAAACTTTCTTTAATATTTTTAATTGTAATACCAGTTCTAATGGCTGTTATTTTTTCGATAATGAAAAAATTAACCCCACTTTTAGTTGAAAGCAAAAAAAGAGTGGATAACACTAGTAAAGTAACTAGGGAAAATCTTTCTGGAAACAGAGTTGTTAGGGCTTTTAATAAACAAAACTATGAGATAGAAAGATTTTATGAAACTAATAGAAATTTGCTAGATATAAACATGAAAGAAGGCAAAATTAGTGCAATACTACCTGCTCTTATAAGTTTAATAGTAAATGGAGCAATTATTATTTTAATTTATTTTGGTGCATTTGAAATAAATAGCGGAACGGGAATGAGCCAAGGGTATTTAATTGCATTTATTAACTATTTTGCTCAAATTAGTGGCGCTCTTGTTTTAATTGCAAGGCTAATTATTATGCTAACAAGAATGAAAACTAGTAGCGATAGAATTGAAGAAGTTTTATCAACTAAAAATTCAATAGAAAGCCCTGAAAATCCAATTAATATAACTAGTGAAGAATTTGTTCCAAGCGTTGAATTTAAAAATGTTAGTTTTTCTTATAGCGAAACAAAGAATATTTTAGAAAACTTCAATTTATATGTAAATCCTGGTGAACAAATTGGAATAATTGGCGGAACAGGCAGTGGTAAAAGTAGTATTGTAAACTTAATTTTAAGGCTTTACGACCCACAAAAAGGTGAAGTGAAAATTGGTGGGCATAATGTTAAAAAATATTCATTAGATTTTTTAAGAAAAGAAGTGAGTATGGTTCCTCAAAACCCGATTTTATTTGAGGGAACAATTGCTTCAAATCTTAGGTGGAAAAAAGAAGATGCCACCGTTTCTGAAATGGTTTTAGCACTTAAAATTGCACAAGCTTATGATTTTGTGAGCGAAAAGGAAGACTTTTTAAACTATAAAGTAAACCGTGGTGGAACTAACTTTTCTGGTGGGCAAAAACAACGCTTAACAATAGCAAGGGCACTTATTGGAAACCCTAAAATTTTAATTTTAGATGATTCTAGTTCGGCTCTTGATTTTGCAACCGATGCAAAACTTAGGCGTGCAATTTCAAAACAAATGAAAGATACCACCCTTTTATAGTTTCTCAGCGCACAAATTCTATTAAAAACTGCGATAAAATTGTGGTTTTAGATAGTGGAAATGTGGTTGGAATTGGAACTCATGATTATCTATTACAAAATTGTGATGTTTATAGGGAAATTCATGAATCTCAAAATAAAAAAGGAGGGCTAAAATAATATGGCAAGGCTCTCTTATAATGAAATAAAACAGCAAAAAGCAAGAGAAAATAAAAGAAAATATTTAAGCAATAAAGGATCACTAAAAACAATAAAAAAAGTATGGCACTATGCAAGGCCATATAGAATTTTTATGTATTTAACCTTGCTTACAGACTTAATTGCAAGCATCACAGAGATATTTATTCCAATTTTTATGGGGAAAGCCATAAACTGTGCAGTGGGGGCAGGTTTGGTTGACTTTAAGGGAATAACTATAAATTTGGTTTTAATGCTTATTATGGTGCTTTTAACGGCGATTTTTAACTATTTAAGCACACTGTGCGTAAATGCTTTTGCCTATAAAACAAGTTTTAGGTTTAGAGAATTATTTTTCAAAAAAATGAATACTGTTCCACTAAACTATATCGACACAAATTCTCATGGTGATCTTTTAAGCCGAATGGTAAATGATATAGACCTTGTTTGTGATGGATTTTTAGAGTCTATAGCATCACTTTTAAGCGGTTTAACCACAATTATTGGAACAATTGTTGCGATGTATATATTAAACTTTAAAATGGCAACAATAATTTTAGTTTTAACGCCGATGAGCATTGTTATAGCATGGATAATTGTGAAGAAAAGCAAGAAATACTTTAAAATGGAAGTTCAAACAGAAGGTCAGCTTTCAGGATATCTAGAAGAATATATAAGTGGCGAAAGAGTGGTTAAAATGTTTGGGCACGAAGAAGAAACAATTAAAGATTTTGCTAAAATTAACCAAAACTACTATGAAGTGGGCGAAAAAAGCCAGTTTTATGGAAACCTAACAAACCCAGCAACTAGGTTTGTAAACGGCATTGTTTATGGAGTTGTGGGGCTTGTTGGAGCACTGCTTGTTTTAGGCGGAGAACCAAACTTTTCTATTGGTGTAATTTCTAGTTTTTTAAGCTATGCGAACTCTTTTGGTCGTCCATTTAATGAAATTTCCAGTGAAATAAGCGATATTCAAACGGCGTTTGCTGCGGCTGCT
>JAFSXW010000055.1 GCA_017443885.1 Clostridia bacterium
AATTCATTAAGCAAGTTTGGTGTGCTAATATTTTCTTTATTTTCTATTTTTATGCTATTTATTTTGCTTATAATTTCTTCATATTCATTTTTAACATTTTCATTTTCTTCAAAATTAAAATCACCATTATTTGCTTGCTCTTTAAATTTAAGTTCATATGCTTTTAAAGTTTCTAAAAGCTCATTTATCCTTGAAACTAGCACCACTCTTTCATTATCAACTAAAAGCATCACTTTATCTAGCATCTCCATTTGAGCCTTTAATTCTGCACCCTTTTTTATTTGCAAAACAATATTTGTGTCAACATTTTTATCTTTGATTTTTATGTTTATGTTATCTAATTTTTTTTGCAATTCATCTCTAATAATGCTGTTGTTATAAAGTTCTTCCTGATAATTTTTAATTTCATTATTAATATTGTTTATCTCAATATTCAACTCTTCCAGTTTTTTATTTAGTTTTTCTATTTCTAATTTTTTGCTAGTTAAACCATTTAAATTGTTTTGCTTTTCTAAAAGTGCATTGTAAGTTTCGCTATAATTTTTATTAAAAATATCTGATTCATTAATTATATTTTCATATTCTTTACTAATACTAAACAATTCTGTTTTTTTGTTTCCAAATTCATTTTGCAGGTTTAAAATTTCTGCATTTAAAGATTCAGCCTCTTTCACCTTTTCAAATAGTGGCAAAACTTTTTTTGCCTTTAAAAGTTTTTCTTTTAGCTCCTGCATTTCATTATTTTTATCTAGCAATAATTTTTCTATTTTTTTAGCTTCTTCTTGTTGGCTAAGCAAAAATTTAATTTCTTTTAATTTATTTAGTTTTTCGGTTTTTTGTTTTAAATCAATCTCTAATAGTTCAATTTCATCTTTTATAGCAAACAAACTACTTTTTATTTCTTTAATATTTTCCTCGCTAACATCATTAATTTGCGTAAGTTTACCATTTATCTCGGCAAGTTTCACGCTTAAATCTTGTTCTTTTTCGCTAACACTATTTTGTAGTGGTGCACCATACTTTGATAAATTAAATATATTGCTTACGATATTTGTGCGTTCGCTACTTGTCGCATTTAAAAAATTGGCAAATTGCCCTTGTGGTAAGGCAATGCATTTTGAAAACTCACTGAAAGATAGCCCTAATTTATTTTTGACTGCATCATCAACTGCACTAACCCCTTCACAAGTAACGGCAAATCTATCGCCCTGTTTTTCATAAAAAACGGCACTTGAATCAACTGTTTGATCGTCTTTTTTCTTCTTAAAAAACCTTTCAACCATATAGGTTTTAATAGCTCCATTTTTGCTAGCATTAAACACAAGCTTAACGCTTGCACTATCACAGGAAGCACAGATGAATTCTATTGCCCTTTTTGCTCTTTCTGTTTTACCATAAAGAGCAATAGTTATTGCGTCTAAAATAGTGCTTTTGCCACTACCTGTTTGACCAAATATACCAAAAAAACCACTAGGAAGAGCGCTAAAATCTATTTTTTGCTCGGTTTTAAAACTGTTTATGCCATAAATTGTTAAACTAATCGGTTGCATCTATTTTCTCCTTACACTCTAAAAACATTTCAACCAAACCTTTTGGTGGTGTTTGCCCAGTTTTAGCCTTATAGAATTCAAGAAATAATTCTTCATCATTTAAATTTTTTCTATTATAAGCAATTTTTTGTTCGCCGTCTTCACTAATAAGTTCAAGGTTTAATGTTACAATATTAGGGAATATTTTTCTTAATTCTTTTATGTCTTGAGATTTTAGTGGAACACTTGATGTTATTGTTAGTTCAACTAAATCATCTTTATTATTTAGGCTCAATTCCTTATATGCTGATGCAACACTAGAAGCTTTAATTTTAATTAGATTTTTTGCTGTTTTAAGTGGAATTTTTTGAACGCTTTTAACGCCACCCTTATTAGCATCTAGAAGAAGCACTGAGGGCCGTTCATCTTTAAAACGGAGTTCTATTATAGACCCTGGATAATAGATATTATCTTTTATTTTTTGGCTTCTGTGTAAGTGCCCTAGTGCCACATAATGAGCATTTTTTGAAAACACATCTGGCCCAACAGCCATCACATCACCCACTTTCACTTCTTTATTGTCTCCCATAAGTGCCCCAACAACAAATAAGTGCCCCACGCAAATATTTAGCGAACTATCACTAAAATGGCTTGTGCCAAATTCTAGCAAGAATTTAACTGCATCTGCATAGCAAGAAGCATCTTTTGCCTCTTCTTTCGCTTTTTCAAGGCTAATAAAAGGCAAAAAAGCCAGGGTGCAATCTTCATCTTGCGCCTTAATTTTCACATAGCCTTTGCCCGCTTCCATAACATAATTTTCGCCTTCTCTATTAATCTTTTTTGCAACAAAATTATCTAAGCTTGTGGCAAGAATTATATTATGCTTTTCTGCAAGTGGCCTAGAAGCTCCAAGCCGTTCGCCATCATCATGATTTCCGGGAATAATAAACACAACTCTGTTGTTATGATTAGAAAGTTTTTCAACACTTCTAAAAAACAAATCTTCAGCTTCGCTAGAAGGCTGTTTTGTGTGAAAAATATCGCCAGAAATTATTACAATACTCACATCTTCTCTGTCGCAAATATCAGAGAGTTCATTTAAAACAGTTTCTTGCTCTAATATTCTATCTCTATTTTCTAGTTTTGCCCCTAAATGCCAATCTGCAGTGTGAATAATTTTCATAAAACAAAACTTCTCCTTCAAAAAACATTGAACTTTTAGCAAAATCGTGGTATATTGTGTTCAGTAAAAGTTTTTTTTATTATAAATAAAAACTAAAACTAAATCAACTAAAAGGAGCTCGCTTTATGGCACTATGTAGTTTTTCTAATGCTTTTTCGCTATCTAGTTTCACTATTTTAGACAATTCATTTTTTATGGATTTTTTGCCAGAAGCATCTGGCTCTCAACTTAAAGTTTATTTATATGGCAGATTTCTTTGCACTAGCCAAGACGAAACAAATAATAGCCTTGAATCTATGTGTAGAGTTTTAGGGCTTAGCGAAGACGAACTTATTTCTTGTTTTTCATATTGGCAAACAATGGGGCTAGTTCAAATCACATCAACTTCCCCACTAGAAGTTCAATTTTTGCCAATAAAACAATTTTCTGGGTCTAGTAAAATTAGAAATAAAGAAAAGTATGATGATTTTAATAAGCGAGCCCAAGAAATTTTATCTGGAAGGCTTATAACCCCTCATGAATATAACGAATATTACACATTAATTGAAACATATAAATTTGAACCAGAAGCAGTGCTTATGATTATTAAATATTGCACAAGTTTAAAATCTAATAGTATAAACTACCCTTACATTTTAGCCGTTGCAAAAAGTTTAATGGAAGAAAACATAAAAACTGCTGCTGCCTTAGAAGAAAAACTTATTGAGCAAGAAAAATCTAGTGAAGAACTTAAAAGCGTTCTATCAAGTTTAGGGTTAAAACGCCCTGCCGATATGGAAGAACGCAACTTATATTTAAAATGGATAAATGGCTATGGTTTCACTCATGGCGTAATTTTATATGTTGCAAAAAAGCAAAACCAAAAAGGTGGAATGCATAAACTAGATGAAAACCTAACAAAATATTTCGAATTAAAATTATTTACCATTAATGAAATTGAAAACTATGCCGTGCTTAGAGAAAACTTATTTAATATTGCAAAAACAGTAACAAGAAATATTGGTCAATACTATCAAGTTTTAGATAGCGTTGTGGATAACTATGTTTCTGGCTGGGTTCAAAAAGGATTTTCAGAAAATATGCTTAATTTAATTAGTAAATACTGCTTCACTATGAATTACCGCACACTAGAACTTATGGACGACACTATTAATAAATTTTATAAACTCGGATTAGTAAGTGAAGATGCTGTGAACCAACACATTAAAGAATTAAATTCTCAAACACAACAAATTAAAGAAATTCTTGACATTTTGGGGCTTGTTAGAAATGTTAACTCCTACGATAGAGAATTGTTTAAAACTTGGACTTCATCTTGGGAATTTTCATTAGATGCAATAAAAATAGTTGCAGAAAATGCTAAAAATAAGGAACACCCAATATCTTATATCAGCAAAATTTTAGGCGATTTATACAACAGAAACATTAAACAAGAAGACGAAATTAAAAAAGCTCTTTCTGAAAAAGAATATAAAAGCGTTGCTAGCACCCAAGCCAAAAATGATGCCACTAATTTTGCACAAAGAGACTACACTAAAGAAGACCTATCCGCCCTATTTGATTCTCTTGATGATATTGAAATTTAAGGAGCAAAAGAATGGACGCAAAACAAATTGTTAAAAACGAAATAGCAAAACTCAGAAGTGATGCCATAAATAAAGCACAAGAAAATAAATTAAAAGCACTTTCTAACTCTCACTTTCGTTCGCTAGATAAAGAAGAACGATTATTAGTGCTTAAAATTAGCAAACTTATAGCAGAAGATAAGCCTTGTGGTGCCGAGCAAGAAGAACTTATAAAAATACAAAAAGCAAAGCAAAAAGAGCTAAATAATCTTGGCCTCACAAAAGAAGATTTAGTTCCACAATTTTCATGCAATGCGTGTGAAGACACTGGAATTATAAACGGAAAATATTGCAAATGCTTCAATGAAAAATTGCAGGCTTTAATATCGAGCACAGCAGAAAAACAATACACACCATTAGATAAGTTAAACTCAGTAAAAAACGCAAAACAAGCAGAAAATATTGAAAAAATTAAGCAAATTTTGCAAAATTTTGTAAATAACCCTAAAAATTATATTAATATTTTGCTATGCGGAAAAACCGGTGTTGGAAAAACAACTCTTGCCGAAGGCCTTTTAGGTTCAGCACAAAAAGAAGGCAAACTTGCGTGCGAATTATCTAGTTTTAAAATGAATGAACTGTTCACTAAATTTCACACCACCTTTACAAATGAAAGAGAAGACTATCTTTCTCCAATGCTTTCTTGCGACTATCTTTTAATAGATGATCTTGGCACAGAACCCATTAAGAGAAACATAACACTTGAATATTTATATTTACTTTTAAGCGAGCGTGAAAAATATAATAAACACACAATCATTACCACTAATCTAAACTTAGATGGCATTCTTGCAAGATATGGCGAAAGAATATTTAGCCGAATTTCAAGCAAAAAAACCACACTAAAATTTTATATAGATGGTGATGATTTAAGGCTTAGTTAGTTAGTTAAAGCAAAAAGATTTTATAAAACTTTATTAACGAAATTTAATAAATAAAAAATAGGCAACCATATTTGGTTGCTTATTTTATTATTTTATTTTGCTTTAAAATAAAAACATCTTCCACAATTTCCTTTTTACTCACACTATTTGCCTTATCAAGAGGAGGTCGTGTTTCACCACAATCCAATTTTAGCAATGAAAGTAAATATTTAATTAAAATTGGGTTCGTTTCTAAAAATAAATCTTTACTGAGTTTATTATATGCATTTAAAACTTCAGGTAAACAACTATCTGCCCTAACTTCATCAAAAATTTGTTTTGTTAATTTCGGCAATGCATTTGACACCACACTTATCGCCCCACTTGCTCCTAACTTTATAAACTCTTCTAATAAATAATCTTCACCACATAAAACATATTTATTTATATTTTTAGAAAGATAACTTACTTGCTCTAAATTATTATCTGCAAATTTAATACCAATAATATTTTCATGTGCATTTAAAATTGTATTTAAAGTCTCTATATTTAAATATTGTCCACTTCTAGATGGAACATAATAAATAATAATTGGAATATTTGTTATCTCTGCACAACGCTTCACATGGTTTATTAATCCACTGAAATTTGGTTTTATAAAAAATGGCAAATTTAAAAGAAAG
>JAFSXW010000056.1 GCA_017443885.1 Clostridia bacterium
TCAATATATTCCTTCGCTTGCCTTTGTGTAATCTTTAAATCGGAAGAAAGCCCAAACCTGCTCATTCCATAAATCACACCAAAGTTAACAACTTTTGCAACTCTTCTTTGTGCAGGGGTTACACTATCTTTATCTACACCAAAAACTTCACTTGCAGTTTTTGTGTGAATATCTTCATTATTATTGAAGCTTGCAATATAAAAATCATCATCAGATAAATGTGCCAAAACCCTAAGTTCAATTTGGGAATAATCGGCATCAATTAGCACATTTTCTTTTGAAGAAGCCGTAAACATACTTCTAATAATCTTTCCCTCTTCATCTCTAATTGGAAGATTTTGAAGATTTGGATCACTAGAAGAAAGCCTACCAGTTGCCGTTTGTGTTTGGTTAAAACTTGTATGAATAAAACCATTTTTATCAATATAATCTTTTAGGCTTACAATATATGTGCTGTAAATTTTTGTTACTTTTCTATATTCTAGAATTAAAGAAACAACCTCATGCATCCCCTCTAGTTCTTCTAAAACTTCAACACTTGTGCTTTCTTTTTTGTTTTTAGGAAGTTTTAGTTCATCAAACAAAACAACAGCAAGTTGCTTAGGAGATTTTATGTTAAATTCATGACCACAAACTTTATAAATTTGATTTGTTAAATCTTCAACTTTTTTTGCATACACTTTTTCAAGTTCGTTTAATTTGCTAACATCAACCTTAAAACCACGCATTTCCATATTAAAAAGCGTAAAAATTAAAGGAATTTCAATGTTGTAGTATGAATTTTGCAGATTTTCCTTCATAATAATTTTCTCTAATTCGTGCTTTGCATCCATTAATGTTAATGCAGAAATAGTGGAATTTTTGCCCGTGAAAGAATACACATCATTCATATCTTTAACAAGTGTGCCCTGCGATAAATTAATTGCCACAGAAACGTCAAATATATTTTTAGGAAATTTGATATCATAAAATTTTAAGATATATAGCATTGCTTTTGTGTCATAAAAAATCTTGGTTATATTATCGTCTTCTATAATATTTTTAAAAGCATAAACAATTTCGCCTTCATCTAGCCCATCAGTGAGCAAATCAACTTTAACAGTGAAAGCATATTCAGTTTCCCCACTTGAAGCATGCCAAGTGTTACTATCATCTCTATAAAGCGCCCACTCTAAACTTTTTTTGTCTGTGATATTTTTTAATTCTTCTATTGTTTTTATTTCTTTAATGTTTATAAGGCTTTCATTTTTTATATCAGCATTAATATTTGCTTCTGACTTCTTAAAAATTTCTTCTTTTTTAAGAAGCATTCTTAAACTATATTTTTCAAAAAAATCTTTCAATTCATTTGAAAAAGGAAACTCAAATTTTAAATCTTCTAGCGTGCACGGAATTTCGGCATCTGTTTTAATTCTAGCTAATGTTTGGCTTAAATATGCCATTTCTTTATTTTCTATTAGCTTTTGTTTTGTGGAGCCCTTAATATTTTCAATATTTTTATAAACGCCATCTAAACTGCCATAATTATTAATTAGTTCAGTGGCAGTTTTAGGCCCTATTCCACGAACTCCGGGGATATTATCACTAGAATCGCCTTGAAGTGCCTTTAAATCCACAACTTGCCACGAGCCAACACCATATTCTTGCTTTAAATTATCGTTATTATAAATTTTTAAATCGCTAATTCCACGCTTAGTAAAATAAACACTTGTTGTTTCATCAATAAGCTGGAACGAATCCCTATCGCCAGTAATTATTATTGTTTGTGTTTTATTAAATCTTTTTGCAATAGTGCCAATAATATCATCTGCCTCAATGCCTTTTTGTTCAATAACTTTGATGTTCATTAAAGATAACATCTCTTTAATTGGCTCAACTTGGCTAACTAGTTCAGCTGGCATAGGGCTTCTATTTGCCTTATATCCATCAAAAATATTATTCCTAAATGTTATTTTCCCTGCATCAAAAGCCACCAACATATGTGTTGGTTTAATTTCAGTTGCTATTTTCACTATTTCGTTGGCATAGCCATAAATAGCATTTGTGTAGTCGCCCTTACTATTAGTAAGAAGTGGCATGGCATAAAAAAGCCTATAAAGCATACTATTTCCATCAATTATAACAAGTTTATCTGCTTTATTTGCCACAATTAGTTCTCCTTATTTCTTTTTTGGGGAATAAACACAAAAAACAATATTAAATTAATCAGTGCTAAAATTGGAAGAACAAAAACGCTAAAGCCAATTTTAAAATAAACTTCTAGCCCGCTTGCAAGCGATTGTAGATATAGAGGAGCACTTATAGTTAAAACAATACTAATTGCAAGAATTAACACTCTTAAAATCATTGTTAACACTTGAACTCTTTTCTTATAATAACTAAACATTGAAAGTATTTCGCAGGCAAGAGAAAACAAAAGCACCACCAGCAATATCATGCTACAAATTAAAATAATAATTGAATATGTTTTGCTTTCTTCTGTTCTATTAATTCGTTCGTTGCTAATTAATAAATGGCTTGCATATGCATCGTTGTTTCCACTAAATTCTAAACTTGCAGTTTCACTATCTAAAATTGCAGTTGTTTTACCACTATCTTGCACATAATTAAACAAGCCAATATTTCCACTAGTTGTGCCTGTGTATTTAAACATAAAATTAGTGCCAAGGCCAGCTATGAGCACAAGCATTACAATTCCAAGAAGGCCTGATAAAAAGCCTAGTTTACTATTTTTCATTTTCTTCTTCTACCTTATTATTTTTTACAGAATTTAAAATTTTCTCTGCAATTTCCCCTCTTTCAAGAGGCTCTCCTTGTTTTGCACAATCTATTATTTCCCATTTTAAAAGATTTGCCACTTCCATTCCATATTTATAACATCTTTTAAGATATTCACTATCTTTTTCATGAATATCCTGCTTTTCACCAACTTTTAAAATGCCTCTTTCTTTTCGTAATTTTTGGCTAACTTCTGGTGGCATATTTAAAAAGAACACTTTATCTGGCCTAGGGAGTTCAAATAAATGATATTCCGTTTCTAGATCCCAATTGATAAATTTTTCACGCTCGTGTTTATTATCCATTTTAGATGCTTGGTGCACAATATTGCTTTCAACATATCTATCAAAAATAACATAATCTGCACGACATATTTCATCTTTAAGCGCAGAAATAGTGCAAAGCCTATCTACCATATAAAGGCTCGATGCCTTATATGCATTAAATTCATTTGCAGTTTTTGATAAATGCCCCCCTAGATAAAGTTTAACTGGTCCACTAGATTCGCTTTCATAATTAGGAAAGCTCTGCTCCAGCACGCTATAACCTTGAGCCCTTAAATTATCTGCTAATAGTTTTGCTTGAGTTTGTTTGCCTGAACCATCAGTGCCTTCAATAACAATAATTTTTGCCATAAAATCCTCTTTTTTTCATTATATATTAAAAAATTTTTTTAAACAACTTTTTTAAGTTTAAATATAACAAAAAACAAGCCATTTTAAAGCTTGCTTATAATTCTTTTTGCCCTAGCCATGGGCACAGGGCTTCTATCGCTAGAAACATTTTTATCTATTCTTAAAACCTTGGCCTCAACATCTGCTCCACCATACGAAACTAAAACAACATCACCTTCTAGCAAATTTAAATGAGAGCAAGTGTAAAAAGTAACAGCGCCTTCATTTTCGCCTTCAATTATCTTCACTTTTGCAAAATCGGCAGTTTTATATGAGCCAAGCCTGCCACCAGCCATTGAATGAATCATAAAAATTCCCCTATTTTAATTTAAAGCCGTCACTAAATGCTTTGCCAACAACATCGCCTAAAATCCTATAAGTGTTTGATGTTGTGTCAAAGCAAATAATTTGCATTTTATCCACATCTATTGAGCCATCGCTCTTTAAATATCTCTCATCTACACTTGTTGAAACAACTTTGCCAATTAATGTGCCATCTTTAAATGAAACAACTTCACACTCTAAATTTATTGGAAAATCCTCTAATAAAGGTGCATTAACATGTTTGCCCCTGCTAACTTTTGCTCCTGCTTTTGCAATTTTATCTTCTTTTGCACCAGAAACAACGCCAAAATAATCTGCCATTACTTCAGTTTCTTTTGTTGCGAATGCAATGGTGAATGCTTTTGTTTTTTCTAAATTTTCAGTTGTTTTATGCCTAGAAAGTGAAACAATAACTTCATTATAATCATAAATTCCACCCCATGCTGCATTCATAGCATTTGGCTTATTATTTTCATCATATGTGCCAATAATTAAAACTGGTAGTGGCAAAAACGCCATATTTTTTATTTCTTTTCTCATTATTATTTTTTTCTCCTTAATCCTAAATTAATTTTATCAAAATTATTAAAATTTAGTCAATAAAAAAATCACCTTTAAAGGTGATTTTTTGGTGCCGATGGCCGGATTTGAACCGGCACTCCTGTTACAGAACTCGATTTTGAGTCGAGCGCGTCTGCCAGTTTCGCCACATCGGCATGTATGTTGTGTTCTCACTTTCTAATGTTTTATATTATATAATAAATGGCAGCAAGACTCATTTTGACAAAAATGCGCGTCTGCCAGTTTCGCCACATCGGCATGTGCAATGCGCATTTTGCACATTGCACAAATATTAAAAGCAAGGTAATTATACTTTAATGTTGGCGATTTTGTCAATAACTTTATTACAAATTTTCAATTTTATTCGTTCCAAATTTTACAAATTTCGTAAAGCCATTTGCTTTTAAATTGTCTAGCTGGAAGGCAAGATTCTTTTTAGCACATATTGCACTAACATTAGCCTTTTCACTTAACTTCTCAGAGTAAGATAAAACATCAGCAAAATTATCTTCTTTATTATAAATGCACGCAATTAATTCTTCTTTTGCACTTATTAAGTTTTGCTCTAAAACAAGCATACATGTTGGTTCAAAACCAAGCCCAAAACCAACTGCAGGAACACTTTTGCCGGTCATCTTTTCAACCATATTATCGTATCTTCCGCCACCACCGCAAGCGCCACCAAAGCCAGGAACATACACTTCGTAAACAGCCCCAGTGTAATACCCCTGTCCACGAACAATTGAGATATCAAACACCGCTTTAAATTTATTTCCAGCAAGTGAATTTACAGTATTTATAATTTTTTCCACGCTTAAAACTGCGTCTTCATTTACGCCAAGTTTTTTAAGCGCGTTTATTCCACTGCTGGTAACATCATTTAAATATGCAATTAATTTATCAACATTTTTCTTTTGATAACCTCTATTAAGCAGTTCTTCCTGCACGCCGTTTAAGCCAACTTTATCAATTTTATCAAGGCAAATGCAAATATCTTTTTCATCAGCCTTATCAAAATCAGACATTTTAATTAAATCACTAAGTATTCTTCTGTCATTAATTTTTATCACAAAGTTTTTAAAGCCAAGAGCACAGAAAGTTTTGCCAGTTGTGTTTAAAATATCTATTTCGGCATTATTTGTTGCATCACCTAAAATATCAATATCGCACTGAATAAACTGCCTGCTTCTGCCTCTTTGTGGCCTATCTGCCCTAAAAGAATAGTCTATCTGTATGCTTTTAAAAGGTGAAGGAAGGCTGTTTTGATTATTAGAAAAAAGCCTTACCATAGGAACGGTTAAATCATACCTTAGCCCAATATCAACAATGTCTTTTTCTTCAAGATTTTGTTTTGTTAAATCAAGTTTTTCGCCTCTTTTTAAAACCTTAAAAATGAGTTTTTCATTATCGCCACCATCACTGCCGATTAGATTATTAATATCTTCAAGTATTGGTGCACTTATTTGCATAAACCCATATTTTTTATATGTTTTAAGAATAGTTGATCTAACATATTCCCTAACTAGCATTTCTTTTGGTAAATAATCGTTAGTTCCACGAACGGGTGTTAAATTTTGTTTCATAAAAATCTCCTAAATATTTGTAAGTTTTTTTCTTTGTGTTAGTTTTTTAAAATGGAAACTTGTGGCAAAAATTGAAAAGGCTAAAATGGCTTCTGCTGGATAATACGAACATAGGCATAATATGTCAAACACCAGTTTTCGTCCGGCAAACATATAAAGCACTAGCATTAAATCTGAGAAAAATAATAAAAATGCACCAACAAAAATTACAATATTAATCCACTTATTATTTTTCTCAAAAACGCCCATAGTTGCTTTTCCAAGCATTATCGATATTATTAGAGCGTAAACAACAACTAGAATTTTTAAGCCCCCAAAATTAAAGCCCTTATAAAATTCTATTAGCAAAAATGAAAGGATAAAAATAATTGCACCGCACACAAAATCTTTCACTTTAAAGCCATTTAAAAAGCAAAAAGCTAAAAAGAAGAATATATGCCCCAGCCCAAAGAAAGATGCTCCAATCACAAACACATCAATAAGCAAAATATCACCAGAACAGGCGAATATTAAGCCCATTAGCAAAAAAAGACCAAAATAAAATTGCTGTTTATCATTTTTTACCATTAAGATAAAATTTATCACACCCATCACCACAAAAAGACTGCTTGCAATAGTTTTAGTGATATATGGAGAGCAAGGAACAGTAATATATAAAACATCTGCAATCAAAATTAATATTGCTAAAATTATATTTAAAATTATACTTTTCTTTTCTAATGTCATAAATTTCACCTATAATATATTAGCAAACTTATAAACATTTTTCAAGTAAAAAGCACACAAAAATTGTGTGCTTAGTTTTTATTAGTGTTTCCACTCATAACTAGAATAATCAAATGTTAAAGTGAGTGAACCAACGCAGTGTGCTGGAACTCCAAAATAAACCACTGTGTAACTTTCATTAATTGTGTAAGAAATAAAATTAAAATTAGAATCAACTCTAAATGTTATTTGCACGCTTGCAAACTTTGGAGGGTCGGCAAAGCCACTTGTGCGCATCATTTGTTTAACATAATTCATAACGCTTGTTTCTGGCGAAAGCACCAATGTGTATTCATAAACATTTGGCTCAACAAAAACTCCTGCATCTGATTCAACTAAAATTGTTCTGCTAGAAACAACATAAGCCACTGGAGTGTCAACTTTTACACCATTTTTTAAAGTAAAGTCTTCATAACTAAATGTTGAATTTGGCGAATTAGGAAAATCTGCTTCGGTTGAAGATTTTAATTTCCCCATATAACTTTCAACAGTAGCACCATCTTTATAAAGCAAAAGCTCAGCAATTGGCATCATACCATTAGACAGATTTTCTAGATATGTTTTTCCTTCGCTATATTCCCTATAGGCATATATTGTTTGATAACTTCCAATAGAAGGTTGGATTCCTCCATTAGATGTTACCCTATACTGACTTTTTTGCGATAAATTATATTCTGCCGTGATAAACGCATTAACACCACCAACCATACTTGGATTTTTTCCACTTGTTAGGCTTAAAACGGTTTCTGTGTTGTCTCTATAATCTGCCTCTGAAAAATTATAAGTAACTTTATATTTGCTAGAAACATATAAACTTCCGGCAAAAAAACCACCAATGGCACCAACCATTATAACTAGCACCATAAGGATTGCTTCTAAAGTGAAACGCCTGCGTTTTTGCTTCGTTGTTAGTGGCTTATTTTTATTAGCTTTTTTAGGGCTTATACGCTCTAATTTTCTCTCAGCTTCAATGCCAGAAATTCGCCCTAAACTAAGTTCCCTTTCTATTCGTTTTTCTTTTCTTAATTTAGAGAACTTCTTCTTTTTTATTGCATAATATATTAAAACCCCAACAACACTAATTAAACATATTGTTGGAATAACTGCAAAAATTAAATATTTCATTTTCCCCTCTTTTCTAATTATATCATATTTTATATAAAACTCAATTAGAATTAATCATAAAAACATAAAAATTTTGTTTCAAAAATATTTAATTTTTTGTTGCACAACTATCTTTTCTATGTTAAAATGCAACAAGGGAAGTTTAATATGGAATTTTTATTAGACGCATTAAAAGATAGTGTAATTTTAGTTCCTTTTTTACTAGGAGCTTATATTTTAATAGAATTTTTAGAAACACTCACCAGCAACAGCTTAAAACCCAGCAGGCTTAAAAGCCCGCTTGCGCCAGTGTTTGGCTCGGTTTTTGGTTTGCTTCCACAATGCGGATTTAGCGTTGTTGCAACCGATTTATTTTCTCAAAAGAAAATAACAATGGGCACTCTAATTGCTATTTTTATTGCAACAAGTGATGAAGCATTGCCACTTTTGATCATCGCGCCTGAAAAAGTTATTTATCTGGCCCCACTTCTTTTAATAAAATTCTTCTATGCCATAATTATTGGATATTCTGTTGATGGCATATTTAAACTTATAACAAAAAAGAAAAATAAATCTGATAACGCTTTTATAAAAACAGATAAAACTAATTTAGAAGAAAATAATAATCACAAAGAAGCGCATTTAGAAGATTCACTCTTTCATAGCACAGAAGAAAATGAAAATGATGAATCTTCTGATGAGCACTGCCATATTGGCTGTTGCGGGCATAGCATTGAAGAAGAAAAGAAAGAGCATTGGGCTCATAGATATCTTCTTCACCCTGCTCTTCACACCCTTAAAATATTTGCATATATTTTAATAGTAAATATTGCATTTAGTGGATTAATTGCTTTAATTGGCGAAGAATCACTAATGAATTTCTTAAACTCTGGCACATTTATTGCCCCAATATTTAGCGTTTTAATTGGTTTAATCCCAAATTGTGCTAGTAGTATAGTTTTAACAGAATTGTTTATAAAAGGTGGTTTATCTTTTGGTGCACTTTTAGCTGGCCTTTCTTGCAACGCAGGGCTGGGCTTAATAGTTTTAATAAAGCAAAACAAAAGCATAAAACAAAACCTTTCTATTATAGGTATTTTAATAGCATCAAGCCTTATTTTAGGCTATGCCACAATTCTAATTATGATGTTATTTTAATATACAAATAATATACAAAATTATTAATATAAATATAGTTTTTGTTATTAATTATTAATTTACCAAAATTTAAATGTAAACAACCTAATTTAAAATTAATTTTATTTGTGTTTTCTTTAATTCTACAAACTAAAAAAGGCTTAGAAATTCTAAGCCTTTTTTGTTATCCTATAAGCGATACTGTTGTTGTTACAACATTGTAATGAATCGTTACCGTTGAAGTTTTACCTTCATCGTCTGTTATTGTTCTTTCAAGTTGTCTTTGCTGAGTTGTGGTTTCAACGATAAATGTGTAGCCCATAAGAATTCTTGTGCCAGACTCTCCAAATGCAACATTGATTGACGATTGACCCAATATATTACCTGCTGAAACATTTATTATCGGAGGTGCCGAATATCTAGATCCACCAACAAGATATAAAGTTTCTCCTTCTGTTATGTATTCATCACTAACTGCGTAATCTGGCGTTTCAACTGATCCAATATTAAACCACCTTGAATTTGTTTCAACCTTAAAGACGATAATATTTGAAGAATAATATGTGTAGCCACTTGTGCTATCTATTTTAACCCTAGCACCATAA
>JAFSXW010000057.1 GCA_017443885.1 Clostridia bacterium
AGGCATAACCATTTCAGTTCCTTCTGGAAGTTCAATAGAACCTGTAACGTCAGTAGTTCTGAAATAGAATTGTGGACGATAGTTGTTGAAGAATGGAGTATGACGACCACCTTCTTCTTTGGTTAGAACGTAAACTTCAGCAGTGAATTCAGTATGTGGATGAATTGTGCCTGGTTTGCATAGAACTTGACCACGCTCAACATCTGTTCTTTGAATACCACGAAGTAAAACACCAATGTTATATCCAGCAACAGCTTCATCAAGAAGTTTTCTGAACATTTCGATACCAGTTACAACTGTTGTTTGAGCTTTTTCAGCAATACCAACAATTTCAACAGTGTCGTTAAGTTTAAGAGTACCACGCTCAACACGGCCAGTAACAACTGTTCCACGACCAGTGATTGTGAATACGTCTTCGATTGGCATTAAGAATGGTTTATCTGTGTCACGAGTTGGGGTTGGGATATAACTATCAACAGCAGCCATAAGTTCATCAATAGCTTTAAGAGCTGGAGAATCCCATTGACCATTTTTAGCAGCTTCAAGAGCTTGGAAAGCTGATCCACGAATGATAGGAGTGTTGTCTCCATCGAAACCATATTGAGTAAGAAGTTCTCTGATTTCCATCTCAACAAGGTCAGCTAATTCTTCATCGCCTGGGTTAATTTGGTCCATTTTGTTCATGAACACAACGATTTTTGGAACACCAACCTGACGAGCAAGAAGGATATGTTCCCTAGTTTGTGGCATTGGGCCATCTGTTGCAGCAACAACAAGAATAGCACCATCCATTTGTGCAGCACCTGTAATCATGTTCTTTACATAGTCTGCGTGTCCTGGGCAGTCTACGTGAGCGTAGTGCCTATTTGCAGTTTGGTATTCAACGTGAGCTGTGTTAATTGTAATACCTCTAGCTTTCTCTTCTGGAGCGCTATCGATTTGGTTGTAATCCTTAAATTCATCACCAAATAAATGTGCTTGATGAGCAGTGATAGCAGCAGTAAGAGTTGTTTTACCATGGTCAACGTGGCCGATAGTACCAATGTTAACGTGTGGTTTTGTGTTGTCAAATTTTGCTTATGCCATTTTTTTAGTCTCCTTTTTTATTTTTTATTTTTTTGTGCTTTCGCCGATGATTTTTTCGGCTACGTTTCTTGGAACTTCCGCATAATGTGATGGTTCCATAGTGTAGTTTCCTCTTCCCTGAGTGTTTGAACGAAGATCACTTACATAGCCAAACATTTCAGCAAGTGGAACTTCTGCACGAATGGTTTGCACCCCATTTTTAAGGTTTGTTCCTAGAACGTTACCACGTCGGCGACTAACATCTCCCATAACATCACCTAAATATTGATCTGGCACCTCTATTTCTACGCTCATAATAGGCTCTAAGATAACAGGTGTTGCTTTCTTCATGCCGTCTTTAAACGCAAGTGATGCAGCAATTTTAAATGCCATTTCCGAAGAGTCAACTTCGTGATAACTACCATCAATAACTGTGGCTTTAAAGTCAACAGTTTCGTATCCAGCAAGAACACCACTCATTTTGGCTTCTTGGATACCTTTATCTACAGCAGGAATATATTCTTTTGGAATAGATCCACCAACTGTTTTATCTTCAAATACATAACCAGAACCTGGTTCTAGTGGTTCAAACTCAACTATGCAATGGCCATATTGACCTTTACCACCAGATTGTTTAATGTATTTACCTTCGCTAGTAACTTTTGATTTAATTGTTTCTCTGTATGCAACTTGTGGAGCACCAACATTACATTCAACCTTATACTCACGGCGCATTCTATCAATAATGATATCTAGGTGAAGTTCGCCCATACCTTTTATTATTGTTTGGCCCGTTTCGTTATCGGTATATCTCTTAAACGATGGGTCTTCTTCTGCAAGTTTTGCAAGAGCTATTGCCATTTTTTCTTGGTCTGCTTTTGTTTTTGGCTCAACAGCCTTAGAAATAACTGGCTCTGGGAATTCCATTGGATCAAGCACAATTGGGTGTGCTTCATCGCAAAGTGTTTCACCAGTTGTTGTGTCTTTTAAACCAACTATTGCAATAATATCTCCAGCATAAGCTTCGGTTTCTTCTGTTCTAGAATTAGCGTGCATTCTAACAAGACGACCAATTCTTTCACGCTTATCTTTATTAGAGTTGTAAACATACGAACCAGTTGTAATCTTACCACTATATATTCTATAGAATGTTAAGGTGCCAAATGGGTCTTTTGCAATTTTAAATGCAAGACCAGCAAGTGGTTCGTTATCGTCTGCCTTTCTATAAAGAGTAGAGCCGTTCATATCAACACCTTTAACAGGTGGGATATCTAGTGGGCTTGGGAAATAATCAACAACTGCATCTAGCAAAAGTTGTGTTCCCTTGTTTTTATAGCTAGAACCACATAAAACTGGTGTCATAGCTAGGCTAATTGTTGCCTTTCTGATGGCTGCTTTAAGTTCTTCAACAGTAAACTCTTCACCATTAAAGAATTTTTCAAGAAGTGCATCATCAGTTTCTGCAACAGCTTCATTTAATTTTGCTCTATATTCTTTTGCTTGTTCCATCATGTCGGCAGGGATTTGGGTGATTTCCATTTCCTTACCTTCATCATCTTTATAGATAACGGCGTTCATATTAACAAGGTCTACAAGACCAATAAATGAATCTTCCTTACCTATTGGAAGTTGAAGTGGAACAGCATTTGCACCAAGTTGCTCACGCATTGCATTAACTGCAAAGTAGAAGTCTGCACCAAGTGTGTCCATCTTGTTAATATAGGCAATTCTTGGAACGCCATATTTATCTGCTTGTTTCCAAACTTTAATAGACTGAGCTTGCACGCCTTCTTTTGCTGTGAACAATTCAATAGCACCATCTAGCACTTTAAGGCTTCTTTCAACTTCAATAGTGAAGTCTACGTGGCCTGGTGTGTCGATAATGTTTATTTTATGATTTTTCCAAACACAGGTTGTGGCAGCAGATGTGATTGTGATACCACGCTCTTGCTCTTGAGCCATCCAGTCCATAGTAGCTTGGCCATCATGAACTTCACCAATCTTATGAGATTTACCTGTGTAATACAAAATTCGTTCTGTTGTTGTGGTTTTTCCGGCATCAATATGCGCCATAATACCAATATTACGAATTTTATCTAATGCATAATCTCTAGGCATAAATTTCTCCTTAATAATAATCTAGTAAATAATTACCCTTTAATTATAGCCAATTTATCTAAATAAATCAAATATTTTAAAGGGTTTTTAAAAAGAAAGTTGAAGCACGCATCTTCTTTTGGCGCTCCAACTTTAATTTTACCATTTGTAAGATGCAAATGCTTTGTTTGCTTCAGCCATTCTATGAACTTCTTCTTTCTTCTTAAATGCACCACCAGTGCTATTATAAGCGTCCATAAGTTCACCAGCAAGCCTTGCAGCCATGCCCCTTTCACTGCGTTTATGAGCGCTGTCTACTATCCAGCGGATAGCAAGGGTTTGCCTTCTTACTGCTCTGATTTCCATTGGAACTTGATAGGTTGAACCACCAACACGTCTTGCCTTAACTTCCAAAACAGGCTTAACATTTTCAAGCGCTTTTTCAAACGCTTCCATTGCTGGAACGCCTAATTTTTGTTCAATAGTATCAAAAGCATCATAAACTATTGTTTGAGCAATTGTTCTTTTTCCATCAATCATAACTTGGTTGATAAGTTTAGTAACCACTTTAGAATTATACTTTGGGTCTGCTAAAACATCACGAACAACTGCGGCATTTCTTCTTGACATAATTTTTCTCCTCTTTTATTTTTGGTAGTTTAAAACTACTTATTTAGGCCTTTTAGCGCCATACTTACTTCTTGCTTGCTTACGGTCTTTAACACCGGCAGTATCAAGAGTTCCACGAACGATATGGTATCTAACACCAGGAAGGTCTTTAACCCTACCGCCACGAATTAGAACAACGCTGTGCTCTTGAAGATTGTGGCCAATGCCTGGAATATAAACCGTTCCTTCCATCCTATTTGAAAGCTTAACTCTTGCAATTTTTCTTAAAGCTGAGTTTGGCTTTTTAGGTGAAGTTGTGGTAACAGACAAACAAACACCCCTTTTTTGTGGGCATTCATCTAGAATTGGTGATTTAGATTTATAGGTTTGTTTTTCTCTACCCTTACCATGCCTTATAAGCTGATTTGTGGTTGGCATAATAATACCTCCATTTAAATTTTTTGAAGATCCTCTAAAAGCCCCATGAGGAAATTCTTAAACACTCTTTTGCAATCTCTATACACACCCGAAAGAAAGCAATAAAGTATTTAAACATAATTCTATGCTCCGCTATTTTAACAAATTAAACAAAATAAGTCAATAACTATTTAAAAATTTTTCACTTTTTACTAAAATATTTAATAATTATTTGAACAAGCTTTTCCTTTGTGGTATAATTTTTTTGTAACAAAGGAGGTAGGTTTTATTATGAAAATGACTTTTTTACAAAAATACACTCCGCCACCAAAAGGTGACGAAGAAAAACTCGCAAATGCATACGAGGCTTTAACTGAAAGCAACAAACAAAAAGTTTTAAAAAGGGCAAACTTTTTAATAACTTTTGTGGTTTGTGTTTATGCATTGGTAATTCTTGCTTGCATAGGTGTTGGCATTTATTTAGTGCTATCTAAACAATATGTCGAAACTCTTGCAATGGTTGTGCTGATGGGGCTTGCAATATACTTTACAATTTTAGGAGCTAGCTGGTTTAAGGCAAAACCTCATCATAAAATTTTGCTTGTTTTAAATTTCACGCGCAATCTTTTAATGAACCAGGAAAAAGAAAACTAAATAATAAAAAAATGCCACTAAATTTTAGTGGCGTTTTTTATTCCATTAGGTTTAAAAAATTAACAGGTTTTTCAACAAAGCATAATAGAGTATAGTAAATTTTTAATATGCCATAACTAATATATGTCGCTATTATCATTAAAATAATTTGGGGCGAAAAATTCAGACAAAGTAATTCCTATTCCAGCACACAATTTTTTTATTGTGATAATTTTAGGAGATTTGCTTTCGCCATA
>JAFSXW010000058.1 GCA_017443885.1 Clostridia bacterium
CCAAAAAGTATTTGTTCCAATACCTTTGCTACGATACGTTTTATCTACTCTTAGATCCCAAATAATTGCAATAGGCCTTTGATCTTCAACAATATCTTCATTTATACAAACTTCGGCAAAACCAATTAAATTTTCATGCTCAATTGCCTGAACAAATAAATAGTTTTTGTTGTTTTTTAACTCCTGATATTTTTTTATCATGCCATCAACATCAGTTTCTAAATTTCCCCATTCGCCGTTATATCCATCTTTATATTGTTTAATCAAATTAGGGATTTGCTTAAGAAATTTTTCTTCCAAAACTCTAACTTTAACCATAAATTTTATTCTATCCCCAAAAATTCATCATATGTTGTTTGTTTATCGTATGCTTTTTTGCCATTTCCGTCTATTGCAATTATTCGGTTTGCTACCGTTTGCATAAGTTCATGGTCGTGCGTGGTAAACAGCATTGGTGAGCGGTAGTTTATCATTCCTTTATTTAGTGCGGTTATGCTTTCTAGATCGAGGTGATTGGTTGGTTCATCTAGAATTAAAACATTGCCTGCTTTTAGCATTGCACGCGCTAGCATACATCTTACCTTTTCTCCACCAGAAATAACTTTAGCTTTTTTATTTCCTTCCTCGCCAGTAAATAACATTCTGCCAAGCCAGCCTCTTAAATATGTTTGGTCTTTTTCTTTAGAATACTGCGCTAGCCAATCAACCAAAGATAAATCACAGTTTTCAAAATATGCATCATTGTTTTCTGGAAGATAACTAACAGTGGTGGTGCTTCCCCATTTAAATTCGCCACTATCTGCCTTTTCTTCCCCAACAAGAATTTTAAATAACATAGTTACTGTGTTTGCTTTATCGCAAATAAAGCCAATTTTATCATCTTTAGAAACAACAAAAGAAAGTTTTTCAAAGAAACCTTTTTTAGTTAAATTTTCAACCCTTAAAATTTCATTGCCCACTTCACGCTCTGGTCTAAAATCAATATAAGGATATTTTCTGCTAGAAGGTTTAATATCCACAAAAGTTAATTTTTCTAGCTCTTTCTTTCGGCTAGTTGCCTGCTTAGATTTAGATGCATTGGCACTAAATCTTGCAATAAATTCTTGAAGCTCTTTGGCTCTTTGTTCGGCCTTTTTATTTTGTTCTTTTGCTTGCCTTGCAAGAAGTTGGCTAGTTTCATACCAAAAATCATAGTTTCCAACATACATATTAATCTTTCCAAAATCTACATCGCAAATATGTGTGCAAATCTTATTTAAGAAATATCTATTGTGTGAAACAACGATAACTGTGTTTTCAAAATCTAGAAGATAATTTTCAAGCCAATTTACCGTTTTTGCATCTAGGTTGTTGGTTGGCTCATCTAGAATTAAAATGTCGGGGGTCATAAATAATGCTTTTGCAAGAAGTATCTTAACCTTTATTTTTGGCTCAATATCACGCATTTGAGTGTAGTAAACATCTTGTGGCACGCCAAGCTCTGCTAAAAGGTTTTGTGCTTCACTTTCTGCTTCATAGCCATTAAGTTCAATAAACTCATTTTCAAGTTCACCTACCTTTATACCATCTTCATCAGTGTAATCGCCTTCTGCCATTTTTGCATAAAGTGCATCTTTTTCGTTTCTAACATCAACAAGGTGCTTATGCCCCATTATAACAGTTTCTGTGGCTGTGTAGTCATCATAGGCGTTTTGGTTTTGTTCTAAGACGCTCATACGCTTATTCTTTTCAATACTAATATCTCCACTAGAAGGTTCAATTTGCCCTGAAAGAAGTTTTAGAAATGTGGATTTGCCTGCACCATTTGCACCAATAATGCCATAACAATTTCCTTTATCAAACTTTAAATTTACATCTTCAAATAAAACTCTTCCACCAAATTGAAGCCTAACATTTGTGCAAGTTATCATAATAATCTCCTTTTTGCTTAATTAGGGTATCATAAAAAAGAAATAAAGTCAATTTTAAATTTATAGATTTTCCGTGTAAAAATAAACTAATAGGAAACACTATAATTAGAGGTTAATAAAAAATGAGTAATAATAAACGAAAAAACACAAATAAACAAAGTGCATATAAGCCAAAAACTGCTGGTTTTAATGCCAAAAGTGGAAACAAAACAATTTCTGCCACTGCTTCTTCTAATAATGGCGAAAAAAAAGTTGAAGCAACAGTTTCTAAAAATGGAAGCACAATAAAACAAACAACAATCACAACAAAAAATGCCGAAGGCTCTGCTCATCACACCAATCAAAATAGTGCTTCTCATTCTCACGATTTCACAGAAACTAAGAGTGCTTCTCATATAAATAAACCACACTACACAAAAAATTGGAGTTGGTGGTTGATTTGCCTAGTGCTAGGTGCTTTAGCAATTGGAGGAATTGCTAGACTTCTTGGCGGAAATATGGATCACTTCAATGCACATATTCTTCCACCAGGTGTTGTGCCTAGGTGGGTGTTTGGTTTAGCTTGGCCTATTCTATACACTATGCTAGGAATAAGTGCGTTTCTTGTGTTCTTTAGCCCAAATCAACTAGATAAAACAAGGCGTGGCGATATAATTTGGTTTAGCCTAAACCTGCTTCTTAATATGCTTTGGCCACTGCTATTTTATAGGCTAGATTTACTTATTGTTTCGTGCGTTTTAATTGGTTTAATTGTTATAACTGCAATAATCACAAACTATCGATTTTATTATAGAAACTTGGCTGCGGGAATTTTATATTCATTCTACACCGCTTGGCTTTGCTATGCACTATATTTAAACCTAGCAATTGCCCTTTTAAATGCGTAAAAAATAAATTAAACAAAATAAAGCAAAAATTTAAGTTAGAATTCTTGCTTTATTTTTTTTTGCGTGATAAAATAACTTTACTATTAATAAAATATGCGGATGTAATTCAATGGTAGAATTCCAGCTTCCCAAGCTGGCTGCGCGGGTCCGATTCCCGTCATCCGCTCCATAAAAAATGCTAATGTAGCACAGTCGGTAGTGCAGCTGATTCGTAATCAGCAGGTCGCCGGTTCGAGTCCGGCCATTAGCTCCAATCTTTGATAAACCATTCGTGTTTTTCACGCTATTGTTGCCTGCTGGAATAACGCTTCTTGCTTATTGCATCAGGTCGCCGGTTCGAGTCCGGCCATTAGCTCCATAAAAATAAGAATATTTAGTAAACCGCCAAATGTTCTTATTTAATAAATTATAAATTACATCACTTATAAAGTAGGAGTAATCTATATGCAAAATAAGGTTAAAGAGTTTAACGAAAGTAAAGGTTGCCATAAAAAAACCATGCCTGTTTATGCTCGCATTTTAAATATTGACAGCGAACTTGGCGAATTAGAAAAAGAATATTTAAAAAATTCAAAATATGGCACTGCCGATTTTGTTTTAACAGAAGATTTTAAAATGGAATATGGTGATTGTCTGTATGCCCTTCTTTCCCTTGCTTGCGAACAGAATTTAGACGCCGAAGAATGCTTAAATCTGGCAATTAATAAATATAAAAATAGAATTGAAAAAAATAACAACATGGCGAGTGGGAAATAAAAGCCTCGCCAATATTTTTTTATTAAAGGAGAAAATTTATGAAACACGCGGTTATTTTTGGTGGCGCTAGCGGGCTAGCACAGGCTTCAATAAAGGAATTGTTAAGCCATGGTTTTGTGGTTTTTGCATGCGATTTAGAATATAAAGAAACAAAACAAGAAGGCAACCTTCACACTATTTTTTGTGATATAACAAGCGAAGAAAGTATAATTAATGTTCGCAATTATGTTATAAAGTTTACAGATAAAATAGATGTTATTTCTAACTTCGCAGGAATTGTTACACTAGGCTCACTTGTTGAATTAGCCCCAAACACACTAGATAAAATTATGGCTATAAATCTTCTTGGAACATATAAAACCAATGCTATCTTTTTTGATTTAATAAAAAATGCAAATGGCAGAATAATTAATATTTCTAGTGAATACGCTAAAATCTGTGCCCTACCTTTTCATGGCTACTATGGAATTAGTAAGCATGCGCTTGATATTTATAACGATAGTTTAAGAAGAGAACTTTCCGGCACAAAAATTAAAGTGATTTGCGTGCGCCCAGGTGCCTTTAAAACAAAAATGCAACAAGGCGTAACAAACCAGTTTAATAAAGCACTTGAGGCAACAAAATTATATAAAAAACCTCTTTCTAAAATGACAAATTTAATGACAAGCGAACTAGAAAAAGCAAAACCCGCCGAACTTTTTGGCAAAAAGTATATTAAAATTGTTTTAACTAGGCACCCAAAAAGAGTGTATAAAATAAATAACAGTTTTAAAATGAAGTTTCTATCTATTTTGCCTTCTTCTCTGCAAGATTTTATTTTTGAAAAATTTATGAAATAAAAAAAGTTTGAAAAATTTTAAAACCATATTGAAATTGCCGTTTTTATATGTTATAATGTGCCTTGCAAAACAAAAACAAGGAGAACAATTATGGAATATAATAACGAAAACGAATTTGGCGTTTTAACACCAATCACCACTCCATGCAGTAAAAGTGGCAGAGCAAAAAAAACTGCACCAAAAATTGATAAATTTTTAGAAAGCAAAATTAGAGGAATTAAAATTAGCCGTGCTAAGCATGCTAGAGAAAATTATAACCGTGCTCAAAATATCATTGCAGAACAAGAAACTGAAGAACTTGAAAAATAATTAAACAAAAATCCACCCAAAAAACAAGGTGGATTTTTTAATTTATTATTAGAAATAATTAAATGACACAAATAAAAGTTTAGTTTTTATTTTATGTTTATAAAAAATAAAAAAGCACCATTGACTTGGTGCTATTATTTTAAACTTTTGTGCTCCAAATGCCATGAATATTGCATTTAGAGTAAACTGTTGCTCCTTTTATATATGGGAACACTGCTTTTGCTTCTTCAAAAGGCTTAAAATACTTTTTTGCAGAAATTTTATCGCTTTCTATTGCAATGAATTCTATATAATGGTTCTCTTCCATAACATGTGGCACTTTCACAACAATATAATCTTCAAAAACTTCAACTTGTGGAAGGTGTTTTTCAATTGATGCATCTACTGAATTTGGAAGCATAGTTTCCATTTTTTCTCCACAACATAAAATACCACAATCATTACATGTGCAATCCTTTAAAATTTCAACTGTTGCCCCACATTTTTTACATTTTTTAATTACTAATTCTTTCATTTTTTCTTCCCCCTTTCTATTATAATAAATCTTTAAGTTTTATCAAATTATTTTTTCTTTTCGCTTAATTTTTTAAAATAATCTTTTCGTAAATTCTCCATTTCAGTTTTCATTTTTTCTGTGAAAACTTCTAGTTCTTCTTTACTAAGTTTTGTTTTAGTTTCATTTTCAACCATAAATGGCTCGCCAATAATTATTGTGTTTTTTCTAAACACTTTTGGCTTTTTAATAATTATTGCTGGCACAATAGGACATTTTGCCATAGATGCAATTAAAATTGCGCCACTATGAACTTCTTTTAGTTCATTCTCATTGCCATCTTTATTTCTTGTGCCTTCTGGAAAAATTGCCAAAACTTTGTTATTTCTTAAAAGTTTAATGCTCGTTTTAATGGCACTAGCATCTGTTTTTTGTCTGTCAATTTTAATTCCACCATAACTTTTAAGAATTAAGCCCGCAAATTTATTATCAAACAACTCTTTTTTAGCTAAAAATCTAAGTTTTTTTCTTAAATGAATATCTAAAACCACTGCATCTGCATTAGAATAATGATTGCATACTAAAATATATCCCTGCTTTTTAGGTAATCGCTTTTTGCCAATAACCTTTGCTGGGAATAAAATTAAGCAAGGAATAAAAGCTAAAATAAAACATATCCAAAAAAACATTAGTTCTCTCCTATAAAAAATTTGGAACTAGCACATGCAACTGCTGTTGAAAACGCTATTTGCAAATTAAAACCACCTGTTAGTGCATCTATATCTAAAAGTTCACCTATTATAAATAGCCCAGAAATTAATTTGCTTTGCATATCTTTTGGGCTCACTTCACTTAAATCTACGCCTCCACTTGTAATAACGCTAAACATCACATCTTCAACCCCACCATAAGTTAGCGGATAATTTTTAAGCAGAGTGCAAATTTTTTGTCTCGTTTCTTTTGAAAGCTGGTTAATAAGAGTGTCCTTACTAATGTTTAATTTATTAATAAACATTTCAGCCATTGTTTTTGGAAGCAATGAGCCAATTAAACTAGAAACTCGTTTTGCTCCGTTTTCTTTTATTATGTTATTAATCTTATTTTGCAAAAATTCAACCGACAAAGCAGGTTTAAAATCTATTTCAATCACTTTCACATCTTCGCGATTTATAAAACTAGAAGCTGTAAGAACTATTGGCCCAGAAATGCCAACATGCGTAAATAGCATTTCGCCAATTTCGCTTTCATATATGCATTTTTTATTGTTTTTAGCTCTAATTTTTACATTTTTAAGGCTTAGCCCTTCAAGCCCTGCCGTTTCGCCATTTAATATTTTTATGCCATTTAACGCAGGCCTTAATTCAGTTATTTTATGCCCTAATTTTTTTGCAAAAACATAACCATCTCCGGTGGAGCCAGTGGTTTTGTAGCTAAGCCCGCCAGTTGCAAGAACTACGGCATCAAATAATTCTTCATTATTATTTACAACAATTCCTGTTGCTTTACCATCTTTAACTAAAACATCTTGCACATTGCAGTTTAAACGAACTTTAACTTTTTGTTGTTTTAACGCAAGAATTAAGGCATCTAAAATTGTTTGGGCTCTATCTGATTCTGGAAAAACTCTTTTGCCTCTTTCTATTTTAAGTTTAACACCTAAATCTTCAAAAAATTGCATTGTGCAACTAGAATTAAATTTGTTTTCACTGCTAATTAAAAATTTAGCCCCTCTAACCACATTTTTCAAAAATTCTTCGCCGGTTGTGTTGTTGGTTACATTGCATCTGCCTTTGCCAGTAATTAATAATTTTTTACCAAGACTAGAATTTTTTTCCAGCAAAACAACATCTTGCCCATTTTTTGCAAGAAAAATAGCACACATAATTCCAGAAGCACCACCGCCAATCACTGCAACTTTCATTATTTTTTCCTATAAACTTTTAATATAAGCAATTTCTTCACTTGAAAGAAGCCTAAACTTTCCTCTATCCACACCAGAAAGTTTTAATTCGCCAATTTTTGTTCGTTTTAAAAATATAACTTTAAAACCAACTGCTTCAAGCATTTTTCTAATTTGCCTATTTTTGCCTTCAAATATGGTCATTTCAAGTTTTGTTATTTTATCTTTTTCTTCAAGCTTTTTTACCCTGCATTTAGCAAGCCTTTGCCCTTCAACCACAACTCCAGCTCTTAAAACTGCAAGTTCGCTTTCTTTAATAAGGCCTTCAATTTTAACCACATAAGTTTTGCCAACTTCGTGTGATGGGTGTGTTAAACTATATGCTAAATCGCCATCGTCTGTTAAAAGCAACAAACCTTCACTATCATAATCGAGCCTTCCAACTGGTTTTAAGTTTTTATATTCTTCTGGAAGCAAATCTATAACCGTTTTTCTGCCTCTATCATCACTAGTTGATGTGATATACCCCTTTGGCTTATGAAGCATGATATAGGTTAAGTTTTTGTTTGGAACAATTTTCTTTCCCATAACTTCCACTTCATCTTTATCTTCAACCGAAAAAGCAAGGCTAGAAACCACCTTGCCATTAACTTTAACACTTCCGTTTAGCACAAGTTCTTCAACTTTTCTTCTTGAACCAAGCCCAGAACTTGCTAAAAATTTATTAATTCTCATAAGTAATCCTTTGTAAGCCTTTAAAAACTTTTAAAAACCTTCTATAATTCTTTTTAGTTTTGAAAAATAATCATTTGCTTTAACTTCTTCTATAGTATATATTTTTTCACAAAAAATCAAGTCATTTTTAAGATAAATTTCAATTTCGCCCACACTTTCATTCGCTTTTATTGGGGCATTTATGGAATTTGGCACATTTTCTATAATGCTAATATTGGTTTTTTCTTCATCTTTAAGAGGAAAATTAAATCCACTATTACTGCACACCAAAACGCTTGGTTTTTCTCCATTTAAAACTGAAACATTTCTCGTTTTATACTCGTCTAATAAATTAACCATAGAAAATTCATCAAACGCCTTATTTAACAAGTTCTCACACTCCTGGAACATTGGGTTACAATTAAGAAGCACGCAAATTACTTCCATACCATTTTTTTGAGCACTTCCAACAAAACACCTTCCAGCTTTTTTTGTGTAGCCAGTTTTAATGCCAGTTGCATTTTCCATGTTTTTTAGTAGTTTATTTTTATTCTTTATAACAACAGGATAGTTCCCTTTTTCTCTTTCAATTTTTATAGATTTTGTGCCAACTATTTTTTTAAAAATTTCGTTTTTCATTGCATAAGCAGAAATTTTTGCTAAATCGTAAGCTGTTGTGTAATGATTGTCGTCATGAAGCCCATTTGGAGTAACTAAATTAGTTGATGTTGCACCAATTTTTTTGCAAAAATCATTGGCTAGTTTTATGAAATTTTCAACTGATTTGCTAGTGTTTATTGCAAGTGCCACAGCACAATCGTTGCCACTTTGAAGCATTAAACCATATAACAAACTTAGAATTGAAAGATGTTCGCCTTCTTTTAAATATATTGAACTACCCTCAATGCCAACTGCCTCTTTTGGAATAGCAATAACTTCTTCTAAATTATTTGTGTTTTCTATAACAACAATTGCAGTGATAATTTTTGTTAAACTTGCCATTGGCAATTTCTCATTTTCATTTTTTGCATATAAAATTCTGCCACTTTCTTTTTCTATTGTGCACATGGCTTTGGCTGTGATTTTATCATTTTCGTCCACTGCAAACGCACTATCCTTTATGTTATGTGCTGGCATAAAAAACGCAAAAATCAATATTGCAACTAAAAAATATTGGCATAATTTTATAATTTTACTCATTTTTTGCATTTTTTGAACCACCATTTTTATATTGAAATTTTTTAATCAAGTCTGGCAATGTTTCTAATATTTTATCTAAGCCACTTCGCTCAGTTGCTTTAATAAACGAAACACTTTGGTTCACAATAACTAAAAAACCAACTGGAGTTAAGGTTACTCCACTAGAGCCACCACCTGCAAATGGCATTTTATTTTTTCTATATTTTTTATTATTAAAAAGTTCTGATCCTCCAGCCACAAACCCCATACTAATTTTGCTAACAGGCAAAATAACTAGCCCTTTATCGTTTGCGATGGGGTCTCCTAGAATTGTGCTTGTGTCTACTATCGTTTTTAGTTTTGTGATTGTGCTTGCCATAATTTCTTCAATTGGGTTTTCATTTTTTTCCATTTATTTTGCTCCTTTAAATTTTATTTTATATTTTTTCTTTGCTTCAAAATAACTTATAATTATATTTAAAATATTAATTTTAAAACTAACCACTATTGTTGTCTCTAATGAATTTTCATTAAAAGTTGGCACAAAAGACTCGGTGATTCTTGCCATTGGGTTAGCGCTTAAAACATAACCAGAAATTATTGATGAAAGCACATAAATAGTTCCAGTTGTGTTTGCTGTTGCCTCTGCATTTGTGCTTATGCCAAAGTTGTAAAACATTTTTAGTTTATCAACCTCCACATGACAAACAACTTGTTTTGCAAAAAGATTCATCAAATGTGGGTGTTTTATATCATCTTTTGGAAGATTATTAATTTGATTTTCTACAATAAAACCATTTTTTAAATTAAAAGAAATTCTACCAATCAGCAAGCGAATGAACATTACTTTTATTGAATAAACACACACCATGCTTATTAAATTTAAATGGCCTAAAAACCTAAGCCTAAACGGGAAAATTAAAATTAGCAGAAAAAATAAGAGTATTATAAAAATTAACACTATAATTTTCATACTCTTATTTTTTGCACAAAAAACTTTTTAATGCATACATTTAATATTAATTCTATACTATTTCATCATCTTCGCTATTATTAATATCACCAAGCAAAGAATCTTCTTTTATAATATCATTAAAGGCAGATTTTTCTTGCCTTTTATTTGGTTTTATATCTAGCAGTGTGTCTTCTGTTTTATTTTCTGCACTAGCTTTTTCATCACGAATAATCTTATCTGTTGGAACATCATATTCGTTATATAAGCTGTCACTATTTGCCTTAACTATTTTTATGCGTTCTAATAATTCATTATAATCTGGCAATTCTTCAATAGAAGATATATTAAATCGCTTTAAAAATTCATCTGTTGTGCCAAATAAAACTGGCCTTCCCACAACATCTTTTCTGCCAACAACTTCAATTAAATTATGATCCATTAATATGCTTATTGCATAATCGCACCCAACCCCTCTAATTTCTTCAATTTCAAGCCTTGTGATTGGTTGTTTGTATGCAATGATTGCAATTGTTTCAAGAGTGGCTTTTGTTAAATTGCGCTCTCTTATTGGGTTTAAAACAGAACTAACGGCTTCGGCATATTTAGAATTTGAAGCAAGTTGCAATTTGCCATTAAACTCTAAAAAACAAAGTGCACTATTTTCTGTGTATTTCTCTTTAAGTGCTTTAACGGCTTTTTTAAGTTCTTTTTCTGTGATATTAAGTTTACTAGCAATATCGGCTTCTAGCACGGGCTCGCCTGCCACAAACAATATACTTTCTATTATTTCATTCAAGTTTTCCATATTTCTAATCTTCTTTTTTATTAATTTCTATATCAGCAAAATTTTCACTTTGCGAAACTTTAATAAACTGACCTTTAAG
>JAFSXW010000059.1 GCA_017443885.1 Clostridia bacterium
TCTTTCGTTTTTTCCAATAAAGTTTCCACAAAATAATCATAATCTTCCTCGGTATGAAATCCCATTGACTCAATCCATGCGCCCTTGTCTTTGAATAAATACATTATTTTATCATTGGAATAAATTAATTCAATTTCACTAAGCGATGACACAATAATTGGTTTTTCTTTGCAGTGACACTTATAGTGATAAAGCCCTGGTATTAATCCCTTCATCATAGCATCTATAAGTTTTATATTGCTGTAATCAAACGATTCCGGTTTTTTGCCTTTTTCTTTCTTAAACCAACAATGGTTTACAGCAACACATTTTGTACAATGATTTTCCACTAATTCACTTAACACGCCTGTTCTATACTCAAAATCTTCAATAGTTACATTACTAAAAATATCAACTATTTTCACCCAATTGCCTAATATTTTATCAAATATCCCCATAATTATATACCATACCCCCCTAAAAATGCAAAGGTTAAAAATGTTTTTAGCCTTTTTGTTTTATTTTAACAATGGATTTTTGTATATTCAAGTTTTACTGACATATTTTTAGCAAAAGAAAAAAGCAACCAAATTTAGTTGCTTTTTTCTTTATGTTTTAGGCACACAAAGTTTTATCCTTTCACTTTAAAACTATCTTTTAAACCAATGGTAAAGTTAAAAATATAGTTATTTTCAGTGGTATCTTTATCTAGTGTGTAATAGCCTTTTCGCATAAACTGAAATTTATCTTCAGTTTTTGCTTCTCTTAAAAAGTTTTCAGCAATTGCCGTTGATTCCTGCATAGAATTTGGTTCTAAAAGTTCATCAATAGAAACACCATCAGCCAGCGCTTTGCTTGGCCACAAATATTCTGCTTTTGTTAAATTTTTAAAATTTCTAATTGTTATGTTAAAGCAATCGCCTTCACAAACAAAATGAATTGTTCCTTTTGGTTTAAGACCACTTGTATCGTTTCCGCTTTTGCTTTCTTTAATGTATTCACATTCTAGGTGATCTATTTCGCCATTTTCTTTATATATGGCTTTATTGCATCTAATAATATAAGCACCTTTTAAGCGAACAATGCCATTTAAAGTTAGCCTGTTATATTTTGGTGGCGGATTATCACTAAAATCTTCCTTTTCTATATATATAGTTTTCCCAAAACTTGCCTTATGAGCCCCACCATTTTCTATATTTGGATTGTTATCAATGCTAATTTCTTCATTTTCGCCTTCATAGTTTGTTATCACCACTTTAAGTGGATCAAGCACAACCATGGCTCGTGTAGCAATTTTATTAAGGTCATTTCTAATATGAAATTCTAGCGCACTAAAAGGGATTGTGCTTTCACTAGGAACCACCCCAACGCTTTTAATAAAATCTTTAACGCCCTGAGCAGTGTATCCCCTTCTGCGCATACCAACAATCGTTAAAAACCTTGGGTCGTCCCACCCCATCACTTTTTTGCTTTCAACAAGTTGCTTAAGATACCTTTTCCCTAAAAGCACATTTTCTAAATTAAGCGTAGAAAATTCTCTTTGCTTTGGAGCAAAAGGCTTATTCCAACCTTTTTCAATAAACCACTCATAAAGTTCACGATGAACTCTAAAAGTTATATCGCAAAGGCTGTATGTTACACCTTCAAGGGCATCTTCCATTGGGTGCGCAAAATCATAAATTGGATAAATGCACCATTTGTCACCCGTTTTATAATGATGTTGCCTGCTTATTTTATACATAATAGGATCACGCATCAAAATATTAGGGTGCGCCATATCTATTTTTGCACGAAGCGTAAGGCTTCCGTCTGGAAACTCACCATTTTTCATACGCCTAAAAAGGTCTAGGCTTTCTTTCCATGGCCTATCTCTATATGGGCTGTTAACTCCAGGGCTAGTTAGCGTTCCCTTCATTTTAAGTTGATCTTCTTGGCTAAGTTCATCAACATAAGCATACCCGTTTTTTATCATTTCTTCGGCAATTTCATAAATTTTATCAAAGTAAGCCTCGCTTGCAAATATCATCTTTTTAGGAGTGTAGCCAAGCCATGCAAGATCTGCCATATAACTATCTGCAAACTCACCTTGTTCGCGGCTTGGGTTTGTGTCGTCCATTCTTAAATATGTGTAGCCACCAAACTTTATTGCCGTTTCAAAATCGATAATCCACGCCTTGCAATGCCCAATATGCCAATAACCACTTGGCTCTGGTGGACATCTTGTGATAACCTCTTTGCTTCTGCCGTTTTTTAAATCTTCAAGAATTTCTTCTTCTATAAAATTAGAAGGCTCTATTTTATCTAAATCTATCATATACTTTTCTTCCCTTTATGGCATTATACCATAATATTATAGCAAATAAATAAAAATTTTCAACAAAAAACAAAAAAATAACGGACCCGCCGTTACTTTTTATTAAAACTATTCTCCTTTTTCTGGCTCGTTGGTATTGTCTTTTCCAAGATATTTTCTTAAATCAACCTCTTCAAACTCATAAACAGGACAATTCTCTTCCTTTGCCCAATCCAAATTTCCATAGCTACAATCGTTATAATATACCGTGTCTGTTGTATAAATTTTCCAATATGTTCACTCAGTATATCCAACCCCGGTTCTCCATGTTTGGCCCATTTTATCGAAGGCAGTTAACAGTGTTTTTGCCTTTTCTTCGGTGTCACAATGGATGCCAAGATATACACCTCGTTCTCCTTTCCAAAGTTCATAAAGAGTTCCTTCTCTTCCTTTGTTCCAAAACTCATCAAGAGTTATTTTGTATTCTTTCTTTTCTTCCACTGTTTTTCTCTCCGCTCTTTTTTAGGTTATTTTTCCAATTCGTCTAGTTGTTGGTTATCATTTGCGTTCTTTTCTTCTTGGATTTCTTTAAATGGAAATTTTTTGCCTGTTGTTACATATCTAACTCCACTATTATTAATAAACAATTTATCTTTCACAACATCATCTTCAACATAAATTAGTTCAACATTTTCAAAAGTGCCAGGTGCTTTATTTGATAGTAAAAACACATATTTTCTGTCGCCCAATTTTTTTGTAAATGTTAAATTATGATTGTTTTTTATTGTGCATGCCTTAACGCTATAATTATTATAAGTTTTATCAAAAAACTCACACAGTAATCCTTTGCATGCAAGATTATCAATTGCATCTTGACTAAAATAATCTTTAACATTTGTTTCTGCTAAAAGTTTAGTTGGCATAATGTCTTCATAAACATCCCAGCACAATTCGGTTTGCCTTTTCTTTTGCCTTTCCTTTATATCTTTTTCAATTGCCCCTAATCTTATCTTTGCATAAAAGTTATCTTTCATTTTCTATTCCCCCTTTTCAATTTCTTTTTTTATTATTCTATTCCCGTGTTCAATAATAGCTTCATCATTTGTAATAAATGCACTATCTGTTGAAGGCTCAAAGAAATTATCATTTCTAAAAACAGACACATTCGTAATATCTTTGTCTCCGTTATAATTTAAAACAACATACCCACCCTCAGAATAAAATGCAAGCCTACTGCACACAAGTTTTTCACTATTTTCTTCTAAATATGCTTCAAATTCAATGCCCTTTTGTGGAATTTGTGCATTTATAGCACTAACATCCCCAAGCGCAAGCAAGTTGTTAACATCATTAACTATAAATTGTGATAAAAAATCCTCAATATTTATTTTTTCTAAATGCTCAACTTTTAAGTATTTAGCAAGTTTATTATAAAATAATGATGCCATAAAACTGCTCCCTTACCTTAGAATTTATCAAATTTTAACACGGCCATTTCATCTTGTCAATACCCGCCCACAAAAAACACATAAAAAAACACCAAAATATGGTGTCTTTTGTAATTATCTATAATTTAACATCTGATTTACAAAAATAAAGTCCACATTTATTTTTGAGCAAAATACTCGTTAAGTTTCTCAACAAGTAAATCAACATCAACGCCATGCACAAAGCAAGCTTCTTCTAGGCTTTCACCTCTGCTCATGGGGCAACCAAGGCAATGAAGCCCAAACCCTAAAAAAATTGGAACAACATTTTCATCTAATGCCAAAACTTGTTCTATTGTCATAGTTTTTTTAATTTTAATTGTTTTCTTTCTCATACTCCTTACTTCCTTTTATTCTTTTTATATTCTGCCATTTTGCCCATAATTTCAGCGAGTTCATGATTTGTGCGTCTTTTTTGGCTATCGCTTAAATCTTTATGAAGCCTTGCCATAAGTTTTTCTGCCCTAGAAAGTGCACGCTCAAAATCAGCATCATTTTCTATTCTTCTTTCTGCCTCTTTTTCTTCTTCGCTTTTTTTAGGGCGCCCCCTGCCTCTCTTTTCATCTATATCCATATTATCTTCTTCCCCTTCATCTTCATCAAAATAAGAAATGCTTTCTGTTTTATGCGCAATTTCTTCATAATTTTGTGAATCTTCATTTTTCAAACTCATTTCATATTTTTCATTTAATAGGTCAACAAGGTTATTAAATTTCTCAACAGCAAGCTTATAATAATAATGCCTTATAGTTGAATAAATGTAAAATGTTATTCTATATAATAAATAAGCAATCATAGGCACAAGCAATGCTTCACTTATAGCCATGCCAGTAAGTTGAGTTTCAGTTGAAAGAATAGCAAAACTAAAAATAGCAAGAATAATAACCACTGTGTGAATAGCAGTGCTCATAAGAGATCTGTTTTGATTATAAAGTCCACCATAAAGTGGTGTTTCAACGCAATAATCTTGCTTAAAACTATCACTAGGAAGTTTTCTTCCCTTAAATTCCCACATTTTAAAACTTCTAATAAACTCTTGTGGCATACGGCTCACCAGTTCATATAGCTTCGGGCTAAATTCGCCTGTTATACTATTTTCTTCAAAATATGCAATTAGTTTTTTAGAATTTCTAACAATTTTTAATTCAGTGCAAACCACAAGACTTAAAATCACCCATAAAACTAAAAGCACCAAAACAATTAACGAAGCAATAATCAAAACATCTTGGTTGATTAAACCACTAACTAAATTAAATGCTGTTTTTAAATATTCAAACATATCTCGTTCTCCTATTAAAACTATTTTATCATAAAAGGAGTTTTAATCAAAATAAAATGCGCAAAAATATTTGCATTTTTTTGCATAAAAAATCTTATTAACTAATTTCAATAAATTCACCAGTGGTAAGTTTGCATATATATTTTTTCACCACTTTTTCTTTATAAGAAGCCTCTAATGCCAAACTGTAAAGCCTAATTTGTTCGCTATAAGTTTCAATTAATTTTTGTGCATTTTTATTCGTAAGTTTATAATCAATTAAAATTAATCCACCATTAGTTTTAAGCACTAAATCACAAACTCCTTGCACAACCATAAATTCACCATTATTTTCACAAGTTTTTGTAATTGGATTATATGCCATTATAAATTCTTTTTCTTTTAATGCACCATTTTTGTAATTATCTTGTATAACTTTATTAGTTACAACATTTAAAATTTGCAATTTATTCACCATTTTTGCATCATTTTCACTTAACAAGTTTGAATTTTGCAATTTTTTAATAATTTTATCAATATCTTCAATGGTTTTTTCACTAAAATCTGCATTTTCTAAAATTTTATGATAAATAATGCCCAAATTTGCATCAAATCCTTCTTCTTCGCTAAACAACACTGGCACAACAGCATTTTCTTCCTGCAATATTTTTGTAACGCTAGACTTTGCCTGATAACTATAAATTGCATTTTTTTCGCTTTTATTATATATATTTTGCAAAGCCTCAACTTTTTCTTTATTTGGATTTGCAAAAATAACTTGCCTATAATTTGATTCATTTGTTTTATTATCAAAATCATCAACGCTTGTTATATTTATTTCGGCTGTGCCTTTTAGTTTATTCTCTCCATTAATTTTATCAAAGTAAACACAGCTCAGCCAATCCACAAAACCGCCTGCATATTGTGGTGGCAAATTTTCTTTTAACTCTTCGTGCTGAGAGCTTGCAACAACTATCAAATGATTCACCGCCCTTGTTAGTGCAACATAAAACAACCTAACATTTTCTTCTTTTGTTTTAAACGCCTCGGTATCTTTAATAACAGCACGCACAAAGTTTTCACATTTATACCTTAAATCTTCATCATAGTATCTTAACCCAACACCAAGATTTTTGCTAATAAGTAAATCTCCCATTCCAGATTTTTTGCTAAATTCTTTTCCGCAGTTCACGAGATAAACAACAGGAAATTCAAGCCCTTTGCTCGCGTGTATTGTCATAACTTTCACTGCATCTCCTTCAGGCACAGTTTCACAAACAACACTAGAGTTTTTCAAATTTTCTAAATATGCCGACAAACTAATATCGCTAAATGTGTTTATAAATCTAATTAATCGCTTTAACTTTTGATTTCTATCTTCGCCATAACATAACAAAACTTCTAAATTAAAATGCTCACTAATTTCTTCTATTAATTCTTTTGCAGATATAATTTTGCTCAATGTTCTTAATTTGTTAATTGTTTGCATAAAATAATTTAATCTATTTTGCAAATTTTCTTCTAAATTTTGCATTGTGTAGGCGTTTTTCACGGTTTCATAAAAGAATTTTGAATTTTTATTCTCTGCCTTTATTTTAGATAAATCATTATAACTAAAATTAAATAGTCTTGAAACCATCAAACTTATAAGTGTGTAATCATCTGCAAAATTATTTATTATTTTAAGCAAATTCAAAATAGCCAAAATGTCTGGGTCCTGAAAAACATCTTCACTATAATCACTTGCAACGGGTATGCCTAAATTTTTAAGTGTTTTAGAAAACTCTTCTAAATATGTTCCCCTAGATGCCATCAAAACCACAAAATCGCTATACCTAAGCCTGCGATCTTCCACACCACTTCCGTTTCGTATTTTTTGTCCATACAGTTTTGCAATGCTAGATGCAACTATTTTTGCCTCTTCTTCTGCAATAGTTTTTTCTTTTTCATATTCCTCATCATGTTCTAGCACACTATAAACCTTAAGTTTCTGTATTTCACCATCTTGCTTAAAATTTTCATTTGTTTTAAGGGCAGATGTATCGTTAAAATAAACACTCACTGCACTTTCATCATCAGCATTTTCCCATTTATCCGTTCCACAAACAAGCAAGCCTTCTGGATTGTAATTTATTCCACCAAAATCTTTTGTGTAACATTTAGAGAAAATAAAATTGCAAAAATCAAGAATTTTATAATTGCTCCTAAAATTCTCCTTCAAATCCACAACTTCATCATTGTCATTTTTATCACTATTATAATCATTATATCTATTCAAAAAAATTTCTGGTTCGCATAGTCTAAATCTATAAATGCTCTGTTTTATATCACCAACCATAAATCGATTATTGTTGCTTGAAATTGTAGATAAAATCTGTTCTTGAATTGGGCTTATATCTTGATATTCATCAACAAACACATATTTATATTTGTCTTTTAAAATGCTCACTATATCTTCATGTTCTAATAATTTCAATGTGAAATGCTCTAGATCATCAAAATCCAATCCACCCTTTTGATTTTTTAGTTCAGAAAGGATTTCACAATATCTGTCTGCAAGCCTTTTTAAGGCAACAACTCTTTGCTTATTTTTTGATAAATGTGCTTTAATTTCTTCAAAATCATTTTCACCCCACATCTCTTTTAATGCTTTTATTCTGGCAGAAAATTCATTTTTTAGTTCTTGAACATATAACTTAGTGCTAACCATATCATCACTAACTTTTGATGGAATTGTTTTAAAAGATGGAAGGTTCATTAAATTCTCAAAATTAATTTTCACACTAGAATTTTTTGAAATTAAACCAGCAATAAAAACGAGATTTTCAACATAATTATATAATTTTTCATCACTTTTTTCATTAATTTTATGCAAAATTGCAGAAAATTGGCTAAGGTAATATTCAAAAACATTTTGGGCTTTTTTATTAATTATCTGTGCACATTCATTTTTTTCTAAATTAGTATTATAGCATTTTTCTAAATTTTCATTAAACCAAACTTCCGGATTAATTTGACTATTTAAAAATTTAGATAAGTTCACAATTACTTCTTCAAGTGCATCTTCTTTTCTGTTTTTGTTTAAAATATCAGCAAGTTCAATCATTTCTTTATCAGCATTATTTAAGCATTCTTCAATTAATGTTTCCATTGCCCTTTGCTTTAATGCACTCATTTCTAATTCATCTAAAACAACAAAAGAAGGGTCTAAACCTATCACATAAAAATACGTTTTTAAAAGTCTTGCACAAAAACTATGGAGATTAGAAACATCACTTGTTCCAACTTCTTCAATTTGTTGTAAAATAAAATCATCAGGCTCACACTTTTCAAGTCCGCTAATTAATTTATTTGTCATATCACTAGCCGAAGCCTTAGTAAAGGTCACAACTAAAAAATTAGAAATAGGAATTCTTTTGTTTACAATTAAATCTATAATTCTAGCAATCATTACAGTTGTTTTCCCACTGCCAGCCCCAGCTGAAACTAGTAAGTTTTTATCTGCAAGTTTTATGGCTTTTTCTTGAGATTGAGTAAATTTAGTCATAGTCAGCCTCCGCAATTTGTTCATTGGTTATTTTTTTATTCATACTTCTACCATTTTTAAGGTCAAAGTTTAGCACCCCACAAGTTTTTTTCATTGGGCAGTAGTCGCACGCAATTCTACTTGCATCTGTTTTTAGCGGACTGCAAATAATATTTCCATCTAAAATTTCTTCAATAGCTTTATTTGAAAGACTATAAACATACTTAGTTAGCCCATCTAAAGTTTCTTCACTAACTAAATTATCGCTATTTTTAAGTTCAAAAACGCCACTTTGCCTAGTTTGTTCATTATTTTTAAGTTCAACTTTTATCTTATGGCTTTTTGGATTAGATAAACTTAAATTATTATCAATAGCCCTTATAACATTTAAATTATTAACAATTAACCCACTGTTTCTATATAAATCTTCTCCAGCCTCTTTATCTTGCGCAAATTCATTATGAATAGGAAAATATAACACTGCCACGCTTTTTAAGTTTCTATAATTCTTTAGTGCTAGTAAATAACTTATAAGCTGAATCTTTCTACCATAATAAATATCTTTAGCATCAACTGAAATATTGCCTGTTTTATAATCAATAATTTTTAAATAATTTTCAAAGGCATCAATTCTATCAACTTTTCCAACAAGTTTAATATCATTCTTAAACACAACGCTAGGGTTCTTTGCACCAAAACTATACTCTTCTTCAATGCTTTTAAAACTGCTTGTTAAATGCTCATCATAAATATACTTGCATAACCTAATTGCTTCACCACTAACCACGCTTAAAACAAGCGCATTTTTTTCTTTTGAAATTTGCAATTCATCTAATGCATTATTAATTATTTTTTTAGTTACATCTAAAATGTTGTTTTTATTCACTTTTTCAATATTTTTTACAAAATGCTCTGCAATATAGTGCAAAATATTACCAACATCTAATGCACGAAGTGAGCCATCTTCTTTTTCTTTTGCCCCAAGCCCATAAGATAAAAAATGCAAAAGTGGGCATGCAAAATATTTTTCAAGTTGACTAATACTAACCGACTTATTTGGAAAATACAAATTAGTTGCATTTGTTATTTTTTCAATTTCTGGCTCTACATTTATATTGTATAGTATATTTTTTGCCGTTTCACTTAAATGCCCAGAAAGCGCATAATAAAGCGTTGATAATAGTTCATTATCTTCATAATTTATATTTTCTTTTTCTTTAAGTGCATTTTCTATTAAAAATTTTTCAGCAGTTTTAGGACTGTAAAATCTGCAATTTTGGTTATTTTTATATGTAAAACTGCTAAAAATTGGCAATTCTTTGCCATTTTGCGTAAAAATTCTTTGTATTTTAGAAATTAAATTTGAAGGTTTACACTCTTCCCCTTTAATGTTAAAAGCGGGATAAGTTAAAACAAGTTGCCTTTTTGCTAGTAGTAGCAGGTTAAAAATTTTAAATCTTTCTCTTCTATTTATAGTTCGAATAGTTGGCTCAATTTTCTTTTGTGCAACATCACTTAAACTGCCAAGTTCATTATCTAGCACTATTCCACAATCGTCTTGCCTTAATGGCACAACGCCATCAAGAGTTCCACATATATAAACATCTTTTGTTAGTGGGCTAATTGAAAGAAAATCACTTGTGATATTTATTCCACCAAGAGAAACTGGCAAACACGATATTTTAACTGCCTCTGCCCCACTGATAATCAGTGCATAAAACTCATCAATAGTTGTTTGAGAAGATCCCATAAAGGTAATGAGCCCAGAAAGCATATTTGCAAACTTATCATAGCTTTGCCTTGTAATCTCGGCACTTTCTTTATTTAATTTTAAACTTAAATTATATAAATTATTTAATCTTTCTTTAATATTTATTTCATCAAAAAAACACAAAACACCATTGGAAAACATCTCAATATTTGTGGCATTTTTTATATTTTGTGCAAAAATTTGCAATATTTTCATTATTTTTGCGCGAATTTCTTCTATTTTTGCATATTTTTCATTATCTTTCCCAAATTCAAATGGTTTAAAAAAACCTTTATAACTAATTGAATATTTAACGCAATAGTTTTCAAATATATCAACATCATCATTAAAATCAAGCAAAATGTTTTTTGATAGCTCAATCACATCTTCTTTTGTGTAACCTCGCCTTACACAGTCAAGACATTTGCAAACCAACAGAAACAAAGGATGCGAAAGCAAATTATGTTGTTTAGATATGAAATATGGCAACAGTCTATCAGATAGTTCGGTTTTAAAAAAGTTTTCATATTCAATTGGGTTTGCACAATATATGGCAATTTCTTTAGGCTTCACCTTTCCCATAAAAACATCGCTATAAATTTTATCTGCAATAAAAGAAACTTCTTCTCTTGGCCCAGATGCCTCATACAATAAAACTTCATCTTTTATTTCTTTTTTAACATATGGGTAATTATTTAAATTTTCTGCTAAATGTTTTAGAATGGCATTTTTTTGCTCTTCTTTAAAAGTAGGATTATATGGATAGTTATATCTATTTGCCACTTGTTTAACTTTTTCAAACACTTCGCAATCTAGGGCTTCAGCAGATTCGCCATCATTCTTTTTAAATGTGCACGCCACTTTAACACTTTTGCTAACTTTTGCAACTTCGCCAATAAATTCAGCGCCTTGTGTTGTTAAACTTTCAAAACCAACAACATACACTTCTTTATCGTTTAAATAATCCGTGTTGTAAATCGCCTTTGATAGATAATCAAGTTTATCGCAATTATCTAAAAATCTATCGCTAATATATTTTTGATATTCATAATAAATTAAAGCAATATCCTTCATTTTTATTTTTAACGATTCAGGCACTTTGTTTGCTAAATCTTGCGCTTCCTCTGCAGTTATTCTGCTGGCTTTAAACTGGCTAATAGTGTCGTAAACAATTTCTGCAAAGCCAATTTTTTTAGCACTTTTTTTAAAGCAAACTAATTTTTCATAATTATCTAATATAATTTTCCTAACAATAAGCACTGCATTTTCTTTAGATATATATTTATCTTTATTAGATGTGTCTATTTTTTCTAAAAGCCTCACAAAAGAATACACGCTAATAGACGATGTTGCATTTGTTTTATTTAAAATTAATTGTTCTATCATAAGGCTACTATTTTCTGGCACTAAAACAACAACCTCGTTTTTAACATCAAGGCTAGTTATTTCGTTTATAGCATTTAAAATTGCACCACCAGTTGTGTCGCTTAAAATAAAATCTAATTTCATAATAACATTTTAGCACAAATTTGTTCATAACACAATATTTATTTAGTTTAGTGCAAATAAATTGACTTTTAAGGGCATAATTTTTATACTAGATTTATAAGAAAAATAAGGAGGAAATCATGTTTGTTTATATTGATTTAATCTTTTATATTTTAATATTTATTGCTTTTCTTTTTGGAATTTCTGCACAGGTTAAAGTTAACACCACTTTTAATAGATATAAAGATTTTTATCCACAAAACAACCAACCTAGTGAAACTGCCATAAAAAATTTATTAGAAACAGCCGGCCTTAATAATATAAAACTAGCAAGCATTAAAGGAGAACTAACTGATAACTATAATCCAAAAACAAAAACGATTAGTTTATCAGAGTCTACCCAAAAAAATGCATCAGTTGCTTCGCTTGGTGTTGTTGCTCATGAAATTGGCCACGCCATGCAAGACAAAGATGGTTATGCTCCACTAAAAATAAGAAACGCAATAGTTCCATGGGCAAAATTTGGTTCAATTGCATTTTATCCGCTATTTATTATTGGACTTATTATGCTTTTTGTTTCTAGCACAACATTATTGGGCAGAATTTTAATTTATTCTTCCACAACTCTTTATTTTCTTTCAACACTGTTTTACATTGTAACATTGCCAGTTGAAAGAGATGCCTCCAAAAGAGCAATCGAACTTTTAAAAAACTCTGGCTCATTAAATAATGAAGAACTACATTATGCACAAGAAGTTTTAAAAGCTGCCGAACTAACATATGTTTCTGCATTGATAACATCACTTCTGTATTTTTTAAGATTTTTGTTTTATGTAACAAGAATTTTAAAAAGAGATTAAAAAACGCAAAATTGCACACTTTTCTCATAAAAAACACAAAAAAAATAACAAAAATTAGGTTTAAATGTAAATGCCAGCAAAAAAAACAGACAACAATTTAATAAAAAAAGACGATAAAATGGCGCAGAATGAAGCCGAGCAAATTCTAGGCAATCCATATAAAAACGGAAGTGCTTTTAAATTTGTGTTACTTTTAATGGCAATTTTTGGCGCTTGCTATTTAGTTTTTATATTTGTTTTTCAAGTGGTTTTCAAACCCATTAGTGTTATAGGTTTTAGCATGCAACCAGGAATAAACGCCAGTGCAATTGGAACCAAAGGCGACAGAAACACAGACATTGCTTACTATCAAGCACTGGGTTCTTCTAATCTATCCTATAAAGATATAGTTATTATAAATGGGAACTACACAACAACCAAACACACACTAATTAAAAGAATTATTGCAACCCCTAACCAAACTATTACATTTAAAACTTATGGTCTTCCTAAAAATGATAATTCAACACAATTTAAAACTTATTATAAAGTTAGTGTTTATGTAAACGATTTGCTTTTAGCAGAAGATTATATTAAAAACGAAGAAATGCTAGTAAAAAAGTATGAATTAGGCGATTCTTTTAACTACGAATTTGGCGAAACATACACTAGAAACTTGACAAACGAAGGTACATTTTCTTATACTTTAAAAGAAGATGAATATTTTGTAATGGGAGATAATCGCAATAATTCAACAGATAGTCGTGATTTTGGCCCGATTAACAAAAAAGACATTAATGGTAAGGTTTTATTCACTGTTCCATATGGGCAAAATCTTGCCGGCGTTATTTGGAATATTCTATTAGGAAAAAATTAATTTAAAGGAGAAAATATATGAAAATTTTAGTAACAACAGATTCTTCGTGCGATTTACCAAAAGAGCTTTTAAAACAAAGAGGAATTAAAAGCATAGGAATAAATGTTACGCTAGGTTCAAATGAATACACGGATGGAGAAAACATTTCTCCTAATGATATTTTTGAGTATGTTAAAATTAATAAAAAACTCCCAAAAACTGCTGCCCTTTCAGAAGATCAATACTCAAAATTTTTTAAGGAAACTTTAAAAGAGTGCGACCATATAATTCACATTGGGCTAGGAGCAAAAATATCTTCTCAATACGACCACTCTATTCAATCAGCTGCATCTTTTGGTGGAAAAGTTAGAATAATAGATAGCGCAAGTTTATCTACTGGTGTTGGTGCGTTAGTTTTAGCAACAGATGATATGATAAAAGAAGGCAAATCTTTTGATGAAATTATTGCAACAATCACTAAAAGAGTTCCAAACGTGCAAGCAAGCTTCATTATTCAAAATGTTGAATATCTATATCGTGGTGGCAGATGCTCTGGTGTTGCGCTCCTTGGTGCTAATCTTCTTAAAATAAAACCAAGAATTCAACTTGTTGATGGAAAAATGGTTCCTTATGGCAAGCCAAGAGGTAAAATGGAAGTTGTTTTAAAGCAATATGTTGATAATGTTTTAGCTGAATTCAA
>JAFSXW010000060.1 GCA_017443885.1 Clostridia bacterium
CCAACCTATTATCTTGCAAAATTTGATATAACACAAACAAAAGGGATTGATAAAATTGCAAAATTTTATTACTTAACCGATATTTTAAAGGCAAATGTAATAACTGCTAATTTGGGGCTTTTTCAGGCAGATGGCATATCTGCTTTATCTACTGCACTTGGTGGTGGAATTTTTGAAACGTTTGAAGGTGTTTTTATAGGACTAAAGAACGATTTTCTTAGTTTAAATGCCAGAAGAATTGGCTTTATAAATGATGTTATAGATAATTTCTTTACTGGGCAAAGGCCATTAGAAAAGGCCGAAAGAACTATTGTTAGGAATGTGCAGTGGGCTAGTTCTTCGATTGTTTTAAACTCTTGTTTTGCTGATAACCCAATTATAACGGCGGCATATAACACTTGGGGGCTTGCTAGGCAATATGGCAATGTTTCTGCAAAATTTAGTAACACAGTTGAATCCGAACTAATTGAAGGTTGGAAGGCTTCTTCTGGTGTTGCAAGAAATGTTAATATTTATAAAAACAATAATAAATGGATAATGCTAGATGGCGGAAGCAATGGTTTTGCCCCAATTCCTCAAGAATATCTAGTTATGGCAGACTTCATAGATTATATGGTGCGTTTTGGTGTGAGGGCTTATGTGGTTTCTAGCCAAAGCCCACTGATTGATTGGAGTGTTGTTAACAAGAATTGCTATAAATCTCCGTATGTCACCGAAGATAGTAGCCCAACATCTAGTGGGTTATATGAATTATGCGTAAACTATGATAATGTTGGCTATGTGGCTTATAAGCCAACAATGGCAGATAGTGAAGAACAAGGTGCAATCTTTTTAATGTGCACTTATAATTCTGCAAGTGGACTTTATGAACCAATTGTGCCAAATAAAAAGATGGTTGTGGATGGGGTTTTAATTCCTGCATTTACAAGTTCTGCTTATGGCTACACAAATGCATCTAGTGATAATCCAGAAGGCTTGGTTATTGCTCGTGGTGTGTTTGAAAGGAATTTTGGCAGTTTTGGAACTACTGGGCAAGGGAGTAATAACAACCCAACTATTATTCAGCAATTAGTGAAGGATAGCAGTGGGAATGTTATTTCTTCTTCAGTGCCATTTTATATGAATTTCAATTCAGGTAATTTTAGCACAAGCGTTAATTATATTTCTTCACTTCAAACATATGATGTTGATTTGAAGAGTTCTTCAAAAATTGCATTAACAGGCATTTCTTCAGATGCAACCACTGGTGCTAAAAGTTTTAGTTATTCTTCAATAAATGGGGAAGAATTACAAGTTGAAGATTTTGTTGAATTAATTAACCAAGATTCTTCTTATTCTGTTGTTTCGGCAAATAACTTATTTAGCAATGGAACATATACAATTTTAAGAATAGAATCCACAGGGAACAAATATAGCAACTATAATGGCAATTATTATGCAGATCTATATATATATAATAATAAAGTTGATTTAATACCATATCATATTTATGGACTAACGGATCAAACCCAAAATTCGGCGCCAAATAATACTACCACTAATTATGTTGCTGGTAATTCTCTTACAGATTATGTTGGCACAGACGGTGAGTATTCTTATATTTCTTATGGCACGGGTGTGTTTAAGATGAGGCGTGCCACTTTAAATAGTGCTGTTTATTATTATTTAGATCCTGCAACAATTGCGCAAGGTGCAAACGCTGGATTTATTAAAAATGTTTACACCGCAAGTTTATATGATTCTTATGCATATAAGATTAGCGGAGATGCTAATATTTATGATATTTCGCAAAGAGATAAATATAGCGGGGCAAGCACTAGCTATAGTGGCGGTGGTGGAAGAATTTCGGCCGACGGAAACGATGTGGAGCAATATTCTAGCCTAGTTGCCACAAGCGGAAATTTATATAGTTACACAAGTGGAAGTGATACTGCAACTGATTATAAAGCAGTTTCATTATCTTCGCTTTCGTTTAACTTGCCAGTTAGTGGCACAATACGAGATGTTTCTGGGAATGTGCTTTATGGCGTTGTGTTTGCAAGAAATGTTAATGGCAATTCTAGTGCCACATTCTATGACAATGGTTCATCTGTTTTAAGAGTGGAGTTTTTTGATAAAAATGCCAACAGTGAAAATAGAATAGACACTTTGAATGAACTTTATGATTTAATAACAAATAATAATCAAACTCAAAAAGGCGAAAGTTTCATTAGAAGTTATATTATTGGCAGTGAAACATATTCACCTGTGCCAGTTTATGCAGAAGACAAAGTGTCGAGCCTTATTGCTAGCGTGAAACCAAGCAATATATTATATGTTAGAAACACTATTCATACCGAAATGTTCACAGGTGATTTTAGTTTCTTAGGCGCAATAAGAGTGAAAGTTGGCTTGTTTTGGATAGGCACAATTAGCGCTAGTGATGAAGTGCTTACTTGGCAGATAGATAATTCCACATTTGTTCTAGACTATAACTTCAACTCTAACACGGGCATTGGTTTTGATTGCCTTTATAGGCCAGTTAATTTAAATGTTATTGTGTTAATTGCTTCAATTGTTTTAGTGTTTAGAGTTTTAATGCAAAGCGCTTGGGGACTAGTGAAGCGTATTTACGATATAACGATTCTTCTTATGATTATGCCAGGCTTCTGCGCAACAATGCCTATTGATGGCGGAAGTAGGTTTAAAAATTGGTCTGGCAGATTAATTAATTCTATTTTTGCAACATACGGCGTGTTAATTGGTTTAAATATTTTCTTTGTGCTTGTGCCAATAATAGATAGCGCTACGGCAAATGTGTTTAGTTATTCTATAACAGATTATCCTTCAACTATTAGAAACAGCTTTTTAATTGCTCGCCCAGACTATTTAAATAAACTTGTTGGTTTAATGTTTACGCTGGTTGCACTAACTTTAATTCAAACGCTTCCTGGCATTATTGCAGGGCTGGTTGGTGCTGGTGATGTTTATGCAGATGGCGACAAAGTTAGAAAAGATGCTGGAAGTGTTTTAAAAGATGTTGGGAATGTTATTTCTGGACAAGCCGCTATTGATGGCATTGGAAAAGCCAAAAATGCACTAGGGCAACTTTCAAACTTTATTCCTGGCAGTGCATTTGTGAAGCAGGCAGTTAATGCCTTTAAAAATA